>JAISFB010000115.1 GCA_031263805.1 Oscillospiraceae bacterium | reverse complement strand
GGCGAAGAGATTTACGCCACGATAAAAAGAGACGCCCAGCCCGTGATCGACAACGTCAAAAAATTCGTCGAGGGCTACAACACGCTCGTCAAAAAGCTCACCGAGCTGACGACGACGCGCAAATCGACCTCCGAGAAAGACTATCTCCCGCTGACGGACGAGGAAAAGTCCGCGATGACGGAGGAGCAGATCGAGGCCTACGAGGCCATAGCGAAAAAGGGCGTGATCTACGGCGACGCCGGCATACGCCGCCTTTTGACAAATATGCGCTCCGCGCTGTATGAGACCGTGCAGGGCACGGGTCTCTCCCCCTCCTCGATAGGCATAAAAATGGGCGGCTATTTCGACGAGAGCAAGGATCAAATCGCGCTCGACGAGGATAAGCTGCGCGCGGCGATAGAAAGCGACCCGGAAAAGGTCATGGCAGTCCTCGCCGGCACAGACTCGTCAGGCGGCTTTTTGACCCGCGTCTCGTCTCTCATCGACACGTATAATATCGGCTCCGGCGCGTCGAATCTGGACGCGCTTACAGACCGCCTCAAGTCCGCCTCTGAGGATATTGAGGCGTTTAAGGAAAAAATGACGGCGCTTGAGGAAAAATATTACCTCAAATTCGCCGCGATGGAAACGGCGCTGTCAAAGATGAACGAGCAGACGAGCTGGCTGGAAAGCCTGCTGGGGCAAAGCTCAAGCTGATAAAAGCGGCGGCGTGCAAAACGCAAGAGCATATTTGCGCGACAGCATATTTGCGCGACAGCATAATTTGCGCGACAGCATAATTTGGAGGACACGTCGTATGGCGTCAGCAAACTCAAATAACCCGCAGGACCTTTACAGGCGGCAGCGTATTCTGACCGCCGGCCCCGTGGAGCTCGTCGTGCTCCTTTACGAGGGCTTGAAAAAGAACATCGTTCTCGCGTCCCGCGCCGTCGAAAAGCACGACTTTGAAAAGGCCCACGCGTGCTTCATCAAAGCGCAGAACATAGTTTCCGAGCTGATGAATTCGCTCGATATGTCCATCGAGATTTCCGAAAATCTTTTGAAGCTGTACGAGTTCATACTGCACGAGCTGACGGAGGCGAACATTAAAAAAGACATTTCAAAGCTGCCGGACATAGTCGAAATAGTCGATGAGCTCTGCTCCGCCTGGCAGGAGATAGCGAGCACCCACGCGGGCGCCGCGGCGGCAAATGAGTGAGCCCGTGCTTCCGCTCGCCGAATACGAAGAGCTTATAGGTGAGCAGCGCCGTTTGATCGAAACCGAAGATCACGACGCGCTGAACGCGTCCTTCACGCGCGCGGCGGAGCTCGAAGCGCAGATAAGCGCGGCCCTGCGCGGCACGGAGCTGACGCCCGCCCTCCGCGATACTATAACGCTTTTGCGCGATAAATCAGCCGAAAACGCCAAGCTTTTATCGGAGCGTATGAACGCGCTCGGAAAATCGAACGCCCGCCGCGCGGACATCCGCCGCGGCATCGCGGGCTATGACCCGCTGCCCTTTCGGGAATCGGGCATCATCGACGTCAATATGTAAGGGAGCCGCTTTCGTTGAGCATCAGAGTTCGAGATTTTAATTCAGCCGGACGACTGAGCGGCGCGCCGAAGCCCTCCGCCGCGCGGGAGGACGCCGAGGCGCGCGCGCTTTCATTTGAACGCACTCTCACGAGCTTATCGAAGCAAGAGCGCGAAGCGCGCCTGAGCGCTCTGACAGCCGACATCGGCGAGCAAGGGCGCCGTTTGGCAAAAAATCCCATATTCTCCGAGCTCGAACGCTACCGCGAGCTCATCCGCGGCTTTATGAACGACGTCGTCTCAAACGGCTACGAATTCTCGCGCGAGGCCGCGTCCGGCGGGCGGGGCCGGGGCCGTTTCTTCGTAACCGTAAAAATTATCGACGAAAAGCTCACGGAGCTCGCCCAAGCGGTGCTCGAAGAGCAGGAGTCTGAGCTGCAGCTGCTCGAACGCGTGGGCGAGCTTCAGGGCTTGCTTGTAGATTTGGTCGCGTAGCTTAGGCGCTTACACGCGGCAGGCGACGGCTTCTATCTCCACAAGCGCGTCCTTCGGCAGCCGCGCAACCTCAACGGCGGCGCGCGCCGGGCAGTTTTTCGTGAAATACGACGCGTAAACGGCGTTCATCGCCGCGAAGTCGTCCATATTTTTGAGATAAACCGTCGTTTTTACGACGTCGGCCAACGTAAGCCCCGCCGACTCGACGACGGCTTTTACATTTTCAAGCGAGCGCCCCGTCTGCTCCGAGACGCCGCCCGGCACTATCTCCCCCGTCGCGGGGTCGATAGGCAACTGCCCCGACACAAACACGAGGCCCGTAAGGCCGTCCGCCTCGATCCCCTGCGAATAAGGCCCTATCGCCGCCGGCGCGGCTGAGGTCGTGATCACTTTTTTCATAGCGTATTTTTCTCCTTCAACGATATTTTGCGGCTGAATAACAGGTTAAGTACATCCCGCGACTATAATTCTAACACAGAGCGCCGAAAAAAGCTATGCCTATAAAAATACGCTTTCAGACAAAAACCTATTGAACTCCCCGAAAAACAGTGCTACAATGCTTTGGACGACATAGCGCAAAATTACGCGTACACATTTAATTATATTATTTATAAGGAGCGGATCAACAAATGAGCTACAAAATCACGCGGCGGGACGAGGCGTACAATTACGAGGCGCCGGGCCACTTCGACGTGCGCACGACGCGCCTGCACGACCCGAAGGACGTGAACCAGGGCGGGATCACAGTCGGAATGTCTCACTTCCTGCCCGGCGGCGGCTGCAACTACGGCGCGAACGCGAAGGAAACGGTCTATTACATCGTCGAGGGCGAGATGTATTTAGAAAGCGAGGTCGGCACCCCCGACGAGGTAAAAACAACGCTTTACCCCGGAGATTCCTATCACTGCGGCCCCGGCACAAAAAAATCCGTCGTGAACAAGGGCCCCGACTCCTGCAAAATGCTCGTAGTCCTGATAACGCCGCCGGAGGCGTAAGCGAATATATGTGAGGGACTGCGTCGCCCATTCGGGCGACGCAGTCCCTCACAGCTTTTGAGACTTATCGCGGTTAGAACAGCACTCCGCGCGTAGCGCGTAATTTCAATCCGGCGGCAATGGCCGCAGCCGATTTTAACACGCAATTATATTTTGGGAGGGAGATTTAACAAGATGGCTTACAGCAGCGAAATTAAAGTATTCACCGGGAACTCGAACAGGGCCCTCGCGGAGGCCATAGTACGGCGGCTCGGCGTGAAGCTCGGCGACGCGCAGGTGTCCGCGTTCGCGGACGGGGAGGTGTGCCTCTCCATCAACGAAACGCTTCGCGGCGCCGACGTGTTCATTATCCAGTCCACCTGCAACCACGTCAACGACAATCTTATGGAGCTTCTCGTGATGACAGACGCCTGTCGCCGCGCCTCCGCCGGACGCATAACCGCCGTTATCCCGTATTTCGGCTACGCGCGGCAGGATCGCAAGGACAAGGCGCGCGCGCCCATCTCCGCCAAGCTCGTCGCGAATATGATAACGACGGCGGGGGCCGACCGCGTGCTCACGATGGACCTGCACTCCGCGCAGATACAGGGCTTTTTCGATATCCCGCTCGACAATATGTTTGCCGGGCGTATGCTCTCCGAGCATTATATCAACGTGTTCGGCAAGGAGAATCCCGACTACGTCGTCGTCTCGCCCGATGTGGGCTCCGTGGCGCGCGCGCGCGTGTTCGCCACGCGTCTCGGCTACGGGCTCGCCATCGTGGACAAGCTGCGCTCTGAGGCGAACAAGTCTGAGGTCATGAATATAATCGGCGACGTGCGCGATAAAAACGTCATAATATTCGACGATTTGGTGGATACGGGGGGAACGCTGTGCGGCGCGGCAAAGTCCCTGAAGGAAGACGGCGGCGCGAAGGAAATTTACGCCTGCGCGTCCCACGGCGTCCTCTCCGACCCCGCCATACGGCGCATTGAGGAAAGCCCGATAAAAATACTGCGCCTTGTGGACACGATACCGTATCCGAAAAACGCACCGAAATGCGACAAGATACAGTATATCAGCGCCGCCGAGCTCTTTGCGGAGGCCATAGTGCGCGTCCACGACGAGACGTCCATATCGACGCTGTTCAGGTAAATGTTTTTTTTCAGGAAAGCCGCCGGCATAGCGTGGATCGTCGTGTTCCTCGGCAATCCGGGCTTCCGCTACGCGAACACGCGGCACAACGCGGGCTTCCTCGTCGGAGACGCGCTCGCCGATAAGCTCGGCGTCAAGATAAACCGCCTGAAATTCAAGGCGCTGACGGCGACGGCCGAGCTCGGCGGGCAAAAAGTACTGCTCCTAAAACCGCAGACGTTTATGAACAGCTCAGGCGAGGCCGCGCGCGAGGCGATGAAATTCTATAAAACACCGCTGGAGCATCTGCTCGTCGTCTCCGACGACGTCTCCCTGCCCCCCGGCAAGCTGCGCATACGCAGAAGCGGCTCCGCCGGCGGACACAACGGTCTGCGCGACATTTCTGAAAAATGCGGGGGAGACGGCTTCCCGCGCCTGAAAATCGGCGTCGGCTCGCCCACAGCCCCCGACGGGGAGCTCATCGACTTCGTGCTCGGCGCGTTCACAGGCCGCGAACGCGAGGAGATGGAGCAAACGGCGGCCCGCGCCGCCGAAGCGGTAATAAAGATAATTTCAGACGGCGCCGACGCCGCAATGCGGGAATATAATTGATTTGCCCCCGTCCCCGTCCCGTAGGGGCGAACTGTGTTCGCCCGTGGCCTCGCGGTGCATTACACCGTTTGCGCCTGCGCGGCGCCCGCGCCCCATTTCTTTACGTAAAGAAATGGGGGAAAGAACCGCCAAAGGGGGAGGTTCCCCTTTGGAAACCCCCTCAAAGGGGGGACGGGGATGCGGCCTTTTCGGCGGGCTTGCGTTTTTGGTTAAGGCGAATTGAGACGCCTACACCGCGAGTGTGGACGAGAATACGAGTACGCGGCGCGCGCGAAGCGCCGCGCCGATTGCAAAGCACCACCGCATCCCACGTCTCCCGTTCCCGTGCGCACAGCAGGGCGGCAGCGAAACGCGCCGATTCGCGTGTGGACACAGAGCGCCATCGCACCACGACCCCGAAACAGCCCGCAAATGACAGCGGCGCGCCCACCAACTGCGAACAACCCCTCGTAAGCCCCCGCGATTCAGAGGATTCCAAAGGACACTTCCTTTGGCGGTTCTTTCCCTGAGAGAGCGATTGCACGTGCTGCGGCACGGGGCACGGCGCGTTCCGCGCCGACGTCGCCGCTTTGCGGCGTTCCCTGTGCCCGCAGGCACGTTTAATCATACACAACGGGCTAAGCCCGTTTGCCGGCGCCGCGCCGCGCAGGCGCATAAAGCGCAAACAGGCGGAATTACGTTACGCCGCAGGGAATCGGGCGACCGAGGGCGGTCGCCCCTACGGGACAGGGGCAACCGCCCCGAAAGGAATAAGGAAAAAATGAAATTAGGAATAGTCGGTTTGCCGAACGTCGGCAAATCCACCCTCTTCAACGCCATAACCTCCGGCGCCGCCGAAAGCGCCAATTACCCTTTCTGCACCATAGACCCGAACGTCGGCGTCGTCGCCGTACCGGACAGCCGCCTTGACTTTCTCGCGGAGATGTATTCGCCGAAGAAATACACTCCCGCCGTTATAGAATTCGTCGATATAGCGGGCCTCGTGCGCGGCGCGTCGAAGGGCGAGGGGCTGGGGAACAAATTTTTGACCAATATCCGGGCGACTGACGCGCTCGTGCAGGTCGTGCGCTGCTTCGACGGCGCGGACGTCATACACGTCGAAGGCGGCGCCGACCCGCGGCGCGACATAGAAATAATAAATTTAGAGCTCATACTTGCCGATATAGAGACTCTTGAGCGCCGCGCCGACAAGGCGGGGCGCGCCGCCAAGACCGGCGACAAAAAGCTCGCGCGGGAGCTTGAAACGCTGAGCCGGCTGCTCGAACGCCTGAATTCCGGTCTGCCGGCGCGCGGCTTTGACGGCACGGACGAGGATTTTGAGATAATCTCATCGTCGGAGCTTTTGACGTCAAAGCCCGTCATTTACGCCGCGAATATGGACGAGCAAGGCTTCACGGACGGCCCGGAGAACAGCGAATACTTCCGCGCCGTGGAGGAGCTCGCGCTCGCGGAGGGTTCCGCAGTTCTGCCAATCTGTGCGAAAACGGAGCAGGAAATATCGCAGCTCGACGAGGCGGAGCGCGGGATGTTTTTATCGGAGCTCGGCATTTCGGAATCCGGGCTCGACAGGCTTATCGTGCGCTCTTACGCGCTGCTGGGACTGATATCGTATTTAACGGCCGGCGCGGATGAGGTGCGCGCGTGGACGATAAAGAACGGCACGCGGGCGCCGCGCGCCGCCGGCAAGATACATTCTGATTTCGAGCGCGGCTTCATCCGCGCGGAGGTCGTCTCGTTTGACGATCTGAAAGCTTGCAAAACGATGGCTGCGGCGCGCGAACGCGGCCTCATCCGCAGCGAGGGCAAGGAATATATCATGCGCGACGGCGATATAGTGAATTTCCGTTTCAACGTATGAATTCAATGTATAAAGCCCGGCGGCATAAAACGCCGCGAATAGAGGCTATCGACGCGTTGCGCGGGCTGTCCGTCGCGCTTATGGTCGTACACCACGCGCTTTTTGACGCCGTGGAGTTTCTCGGGGCGCCGGCGTGGCTGTTTTCAAATCCAGTGTTCGACGCGCTGCATTAT
>JAISFB010000108.1 GCA_031263805.1 Oscillospiraceae bacterium | reverse complement strand
TGCGGGAATAAAAAAGAGGCTGCGGCCGTGCTGGAGCCCGCTCTGGAAAAGCTTCAGCGCTACGGCTACGCGCGGCTTGTTATCGACGAGGGAGCTTCCATTCTGCCGGTGCTGAAGCGCATCGCCGCAAAGGCGGGGCAGCCGGATTACGCGGGCGTTCTGCAACGTGAATTTTTAAGCGGGCTGGTTTTGGAAACGCACCGTTTCGCCAAGCTCCACAAAGGCGCCGCCGCTGATCTCGCCAATGGTCAAAAGCCTGTAAAACTGTCGAAGCGGCAAACCACAATGCTTACGCTGCTCGGCAAGGGCTATTCAAACGCGATGATCGTCGCGGAAACGGGCTTGAAGATTACCACGGTCAAAACACACACATCGATAGCGTATCAGAAGTTAGGCGTGAATAACGCCATAGACGCCGTGCTGAAAGCGCAGGATTTGGGCTTGATCAAGCTGTAATATATGGGGCATTAGGGGGATCGCTTATTATTTCAGCAATTCCATTTGCACCGCGCCGGGTTCGGCTCGTTCTCGACCGCGACGGATTTAAGCGCGGCGGTGTAGTCGGCGCAGACCTCCTCGGCGACGGCTTCATACTCCGCTTCGCTCGCGCCGAGCCCCAAGCGGTCATAGGCCACTGCCGCCGCCGCGTAAAAGTACAAGCCGAGCGAGTGCGGCGCGGCGTGTATGCTTCCCGCCGACTGCCCGATGGCCCTCGCGGCGGCCTGCGCGACCGGAGCATTATCCAGCTCGCGGGCGGCGGCGTGGCACTCATTGAGAATGATGTTCTTGACATACGGCAGCTTGACCTTGCCGTCAAGCCACTCGCGAGCGGCGCTTATCGCGTGGGCGGGGCGCTTATCGTCCGGGCAATGCTTCTCGAACAGCGGGAGGAGCTTCCGCTCGGCGTAGTCAAGCGTCCAGCTCGCGACCGTCGTTTTGCTCTGCGTTTCGATCAGCCGCATCAGCGCGACGACAGACGGCGCGTTCACATCGCCGAACGTCTTGCGCAGCTTCCTACGCATCGCCGTCAGTTGCTGTCCCGGCGGCAAAATGAAGGAAAACATCCGGATAGCCGTCCACCGGCAGCCAGTAGATCGTGACCTCTTTTTCTCCGAATTTCATCGTATTGAACGCGGCCCGCTGCGTACTCATCGCCCGGTTCGCCTGACAGTCCCGATGAGCCTCCGGCGGCCCTTCCTCGGAGCATTTATTACCCTTTGAAAGCCCGAATTTCGCTCCGACCTCGTTTACGGCGATGACCTCCCGGTCCTTATAGATCAGCCGCACCAGCTCCGGGAACTTGTCCCACATAAGATGAAAAGCCTTTTCCAATACGTCCAATTCGTTTTGCGGAATGTTTACGCTCATAATTACGACCTCCTCATTATAATTATAATCGCCTGAGCATCATCATTATATTATAAAACACCGGAGTATACAAGCGTTTTCAATAAAATTTGCTTTGCGGCGGCGCCTGTGATATACTTTCGGCATCAAATCGGAGGACAAATGCTCCCGATATGCCGTCGGCGGACGCCCGAAAATCCAACGCGATATCGCGATATTTGGAGGCTATACTATGACCTCAATCAACGAAATAATCGAAAAATCCGACGCGGGCGAGGAGCTCACGTTAGAGGACGCCGTCGCGCTGTATGAGACCGACCCGTACTCGAAGGACGCTTTCATTATCCGCTGGGCGGCGCTGCGGCAGTCTATGGAGCTCGCGGACGGGCTGGCGGAGATACACGCGCAGATCGGGCTGGATTCGGGGCCGTGCCCGAAGAATTGCCAATTCTGCTCCTTCGCCATGTGCAACACTCGCGACCCGGACGCGCGCCGCCGCGAGACGCCGCTGAAAGACGTCCTCGAATACGCAAAAATATACACGGAGCAGGACGCGAACCTGATACTGCTGCTCTCAACGGAGGCGTACAGCTTCGATAAATATCTCGAAATGTGCCAAAGGGTGCGCGAGGCCGTCGGAAAGCAAATGCCCCTGCTCGCCAACACGGGCGACCTGACGCCGGAGCGGGCGGTACAACTCAAAGCCGCCGGCATAGACGGCATATATCACGCCGCGCGGCTGGGAGAGGGCGAGATCACCGAGATACCTCCGGAAACGCGTCTCGCGACGATAGAAAACGCGAAAAACGCGGGCCTGAAGCTCTCCACCTGCCTCGAGCCGATAGGACCCGACCACACGGCGGAGCAGATAGCCCGCCGCGCCGAGCAGTGCATGAGCTGGGAACCGCTGACCTCCGGCGTCGGGCGCCGCGTCGCCGTGCCCGGGACCAAGACTGCAAGGCTAGGTATGCTCAGCCAGCCGCAAAACGCGCTTTACGCCGCGGCTTACCGCTTGACGGACCACCGCACGAAGCTGATAGCCTCCGTGCACTCGGAGCTCATGGCCAACAGCGGCAGCAACCTGTCGTGGTCGGAGGTGGGCAGCAACCCGCGCGACACGCGACGCAAGACGGAGAGCGGGCGCGGCAGGACGATAAAGGAGATAAAAAACCT
>JAISFB010000084.1 GCA_031263805.1 Oscillospiraceae bacterium | reverse complement strand
TATTCATACCGCAGCTTTTTTTCGTAATCCAGCTCGACAAGGTCCGTCGGCTTTATTTGCCCGCCCTCCTTTTCAAAATAATTCGCGCCGACGATCCGCAGCATTTTATACACGAATTGCGAGCAGAACATAATATTAGGCTTAAACGAGTGTTTTAACACGAGCCCGAAAAGATTATAGGCGCTGCCCTGCTCGTTTATCTTCTTTATCTCGTCGATTATCGTCCGTTTTTTCTCGGTGTTCACCGGTAGGCTGTAGACAATGACGGACGAATCCTTTTTCCTGTTGAAATACTTTACCGTTTCGGTGTTCAGGCCGGGCGGATAAAGCTTTTCGCCGCCGTTGTAGCTTATTATCGTTTTAAGCTCGCGGTCGAAGGACAGCGAGGCGTGGTTGTACTGCGTGCCGGTGAACGCGGAGATTATTTCGCTGGCGGGGCTGCCGGTGTTTGAAATAATTATGTAGACGTTTTCGTCGGGAAGCGTGCCGTAGGCCAGCTTGAAATATTCTTCCGTCAGGCTGCCGCGGTTTACGTAACGGAAGGAATTGTGGCGGGGGAAATCGTTTATCAGCTCGCCGAGGTTCTCTTTTGACAGCGTCCGCCTGCCCTTTTTTATCACGCGTTTTACGGAATCTATGCTTTCGACTATTTCGTTGAACGTGAAGACCCGTATGTCCTCAACGGAAGGGAAGTTGCGGTTTCGTATGTCAGAAAACAGATTCCGGACGAAAAAAGGCATCAAGACAAGCAGGACGCCGACGACGCGGTATATCACCGCCAGCGCCCCGCCAATGTTTTCCGAAAAAAGGACCGAAACGCAAAACACGGATTGAAACGTAAAGATCATCAGGTGCAGCAGCAGGGCAAAGCCCTTGTTCCCTTTCGTTCCGGGCCGCGAGAACGTGTATACCACGAGCGCTAAATTTGTAAAAATATACGTCAGCTCAAATAACGTGATACTATTTGAAATAAACAGGGTGATAAGCAGCACCCCGAAAAACAGCCCGGCCATTTTAATCTTTCTCCCGCTTCAAATGTTATTTCTAATGCAATTTGTGATCCGCGAACTTAATTATATCATCTGCCAACTGCAATGTTAATATAAATTCTCTTAATTTTGCGTTAAAATTTCAGCGCGACAGGCGCCGCCTCATACGTCTCATCCTCTATGCGCGCGATTTTGCCCCACGGGGGCTCGGACACTTCGTTATTCAGCAGCCACAGCACGGGGATTTCGGAAAACTCCGGCGGGTACGGGGCGAAGCCGTCCGTCAATATGATTATGCTCACGGGCGGCTCTTCCATAGCTCTGACATGATCGAATATGATCCCGAAGTCCGTGCCGCCGCCGCCCGTAGGCTTTATATCCGAAAGCTCGTCTAAGTCCTCAAACGCGACGGGCTCCGTCACCGCCGCGTCAAAGAAGCCGAGCAGGCCGGCAAGCTTGCCGCCGAACTGATCTACGGCGCTTTGTATCTCGGCGAACGCCGTGGATACCGCGTCGTCGCTCATGCTGCCGGAGGCGTCTATCATAAAAAGTACGTTTTCGACGCGCTCGTCCGTTTCGTTGAAATCGGGGAGAAAGAACGGGCTTTCGGAAAACCGCCTGTCCGGCGGGGAAAACGAATAGTCGTTCACATCCTCCTGCACAAAATCGTTGAGTATCGTCCGCCAGTCGAGCTGATTTGAGCGCAGCTGCTTCAAAAGCCGCCGGGCGAAGGCGGGGATCGTCCCGCGATTGCTGTTTTTCTGCTGTATTTCAATGGCGCGCGCGGCGTCTAAAATGTTTTTCGTCCATTCGTCGGCCAGCTCGCCGTCCTTTGGGGACGTGCCCCAGCGCTCGTGGCTGTCGAAGCCGGAACCCTCGCCGGTTTCGCCGTCTTCTCCGGTATTGCCGTCGCTGCTGTTTTCGCCGTTTTCGCCGGCGGTGCCGTTCTTGCCGTCGTCGCCGGCGCCGTCGCCCTCGCCGTCGCCGTTATCTTTGCCTTCGTCTCCGTCTTCGCCGCCGTCTTCATCTTCGTCTTCGCCGTCGTCTTTATCGCCGTCTTGGCCCTCTTCGTCGCCGCCGTCAGGCGCGGCGACGAATAGGATGTTGTAGAGCTGCTCGGCGGTGAAGTTACGGCCCTCGCTGCCGTCAGGGGCGAGGTGCGGGACTTCTCCGAAGCCGTTTATGTGAAAGCTTGTCCTGCCGAGCTCCGAGAGGATATTGCTGTTTACGACGATGTCACACGCCGAGTCAAAATATTCGTTGTCAAGCCCGGCGCCGCGCTGTGTATGGCGGAGCGCGATGTGTAAAACCTCGTGCAGCAGGATGAAATCCAGCTCGCTGTCAGTCAGCGAGCCCAAAAAGTCCGGGTTGAAGAAAACGCGCTCGCCGTCAGTCGTCACGGTATCGACGGACGTATCGACGTTTACGATAAGCCGGGTCAGCAGCAATCCGTAAAAACCGTGCCCGTCCAAAAGCCGCACGCGCGATTTGATGAGCCGCCGCGCGTGACGCCGCAGCTCGCTTTGGTCAAGCTCCCGGACACCGTCAGCCTTCATAATTAAACAAGGAGCCGTACTTGCCGAGCCAGTCGGAGAACGCGCGCAGGCGCATAAGCCGGTTTCTGTAATCCGGGGAGAAGGCCATATAGTCGCGCAGCATGATGGCGGCGAAGTCGGGCGGCAGCCTGTGCGCGAATTTGACGGAATTTTCGACAGCCGTCATATCTTGCATAACGGTTTTTGCGTGGGCGACGACGGACGAGACAAGCGCGTACAGCGCGTCCGTCGCGTCCGGGATCGTGACCGGGCGTCCCGCGAAAATATCAGAAATGCTCGGAAGCTTGTCGAACACGGCGCACCAAGTCCGGAATTCAGCAGCCGCGCCGATCCCGACGCAGCCCGCTATCATTGGGAACATGGGAAACATGGGAAACGCGCCGACGAGGCCGCGCGAGTCTATATCGCCCGCCGCGTAATTTAAGATGTTCGACACCATCTCCCACGAGCGCGGCGTCGCGAACGCCAGCGCGTCGCCGCCCGGCTCGAAATTCATCAAAAACGTCGGGCGGAAGTCTAAAAACCCGACGACGCGCGGATTGATCCCGGCGCGCACAGCCCAGACCTTCCAGCTCTCGAAATCGTCTTTGATCTCAAAGTGGCAAAGTCTGTTCGCCAGCGCCTTTGGCATTTTATAAGCGACAGATTTGTCCGTGACGCGGTTCCCCGCGGCGATGACGATGCAGTTATCTGGCAGCTTGTGCTCGCCCACGGTCCTGTCAAGCGTGATCTGATACGCTGCGGCTTGCACGGAGGGCGGCGCGGCGCTTATCTCGTCGAGAAAGAGTATGTTGACAAGGTCTTTATCGTCGTCCATCTGGAATATCTGAGGCTTTAGCCAAACGGCGAGCGTTTTGTCCGCGTTGGCCGTCGGGATGCCGCGCAGGTCGATAGGGTTAAACAGCAGCAGCCGCACGTCCGTCACTGACGCGCGCTTTGAGACCGCCGACTCCAGCCGCTTCGCGAACTGCCGCACGCCCTGTGACTTCCCGACGCCCGGCGGCCCCCACAGCATCACGGACGGCAGCAGATTTACAGCGCCGCCGCCGTTTATCACATTGCCGTAAGCCTCAGACAGCAGCTCTACAAGCTGATTCACCGTCAGAGAGCTCATCCCGCTTAAAATATCGTCATTTACTCTTTGCATTTTCGTCCACCCCTAATTTTTTGTCTAAAGCCGCGAGCCTGTCCGTCAGCTCGGCTGTTTTTACGGCGTATTCCTCGCGGCTTTGCTCCGCGTTCTCGATCGCCGCTTCAAGCTCTCTTGACCGGCGCTCGGAGTTATCGACTATCCGCTCGCGGTCTTCAACCATAGCTTCGAGGGAATTTAAGCGGTTGTCTATCCGCGCTATGCTACCGATGTCGCTTGTCCCGAGCTCCGTGTAATAGCGCCCAATATTTTCGAGCCACACGGCGGGCTTGTCCGGCGGCATATTTTCCGGGAGGACTACGCGCATCCCCTGATATGTGAGCAGATATTTCGTTTCGGGGCGCAGTTCATACCCGCGCGCTGAGTCTAATATTGTCTGGCCGAGCTCGCGATGGCCGTTCATATCGCTGATTTCAAGCTTGTTTTCCATGTAGTGTTCCGCGTCGAGCCGCGCTTTTTCTATGAATTCGCGGTGCGCCCGGATTTTCGCCGGAAGCGCGGCGAGTTCTTGCCGCATAGACGCTATCGTGTCCGAGAGCCGGCGCTGCAGCAGCATCGCCTGACTCAGCGTGTTCGCTGTTTCGACGCGCTGTTTTATCAGCGGGTTGCCGATAGCGAGGGCCTTTACCTCCGCGTAGCTGAGAACGACGTCGTCCACGTCGGAGGCGTCGCGGACTGTAACGGCGCCGCTTAAAAGCTGTGAGATAAAGCGCTGCTTTGTCTCAAGAAGCTGCCAGGAATACGCATCGAAGCTGCCCTTAGTTATATACCGGAAGATTTTCACGCTGTCGTTTTCGTTCCCCTGTCTGAGCATACGCCCCTCGCGCTGGACCATATCGGACGGGCGCCACGGGATGTCGAGATGATGCACGGCGACAAGCTTGCGCTGTACGTTCACGCCGATCCCAAGCTTAAACGTCGAGCCGAGCAATATCCGCACCTCGCCCGTGCGCATTTTCTCAAAAAGCTCCTCGCGCCGCTTGTCCGTGTCGTGGTCGTGGACGAATTCAATTTCGCTCTCCGGGACGCCGAAGGAAGTCAGAAGCCGCTTTAGCTCGCCGTACATATTAAACGCGGCCTTCGGCGTGCTGCTGTCGCAGAATATGAGCTGCGTCAGGAGCTTGTCAGACGTTTCGCGGTACAGTGAGTAAACGCGCTCGGCGCAGGCAAACGCCTTGCTGTCCTTGTAAAAGCTACCGTTCGGGTCCGCGAGGCGGATGTCGAGAGCGGCCTTGCGCCCGTCGGTCGTGATTTTCAGCATATTGTCCTCTTTTCGCGATACGGCCCTGCGGCGCACGGCTTCCGCGCGCTTGGACAATTGCCGGATATATTCGCGCAGGGGCGGGGTCTGCTCGATGAGCCCGTCCGTGTACCCCTCGTTTTCCGGCAGGTCGCCCAGATAGACGGAATGAAAGTCTGAAACTTGCGCCAGCAGCGCGGTGAGCTCCGGCAGGTTGTGAAACTTTGAAAACCGCGTCGCGAGACGGTACGTCGTGGTATCGACGTCGATCTCAAATTCCGTCACCCGCTCCCCGAACGTCATTGCCCAGTTGTCAAAATGCTCGAGGTCGAGGAAGCGAAGCTCTCCGGGCTGCAAATATCGCTGCATCGTGAAAATATCGGTCACGCTGTTCGTGATAGGCGTTCCCGTGGCGAAGACGGCGCCGCGCCCGTCGTTTTCCCGCTGCACGAAACGCACCTTCGCGAGCATTTCGTCGCACTTTGCGGAGCCCGTTTTGTTTATCCCCAAAATGTCGGCCTTGCTGTCTATGCTGACGTTTTTATAGTTGTGCGCCTCGTCGAGGAAGATCGTGTTTACGCCCAGCTCTTCAAAATATATCTTTGTCTCGCCGTCAGAAGCTTCGTCTTGATTTTTCTCTATCTCTTCACCGAGCTTCTTTATTTCGGTTTGCAGCTTTTTGCACCGCGATTTCATCCGCTCCGACGTCACGGGGGCGAATTGAGGCATACCCTGCGGCGCGGAGGATGTGAGCTCGTCGAGCTCGCGCTCAAGCTCGCGTTTGCGGAGCTCCGGGGAGAGACGGATGAGCTCGAAGCTGGAATACGCCATAATAACGGCGTCGTGATCGTCGTCACGGATGCTCGCCAGCACGGCGCGGCGCTTTTTGGGGACGAAATCGCGCGGCGTGACCGTGTACACGTTCGCGTCCGGATAAAGCTCTTTGAATATTCCCGACCACTGCCCGATTATGTTGTTCGGCACGACGTAGATATTTTTCTTCGATATGCCCATACGCCGCAGCTCCATTCCGGCGGCGGCCATAATATACGTTTTGCCCGCGCCGACGTCGTGCGCGAGAAGCGTGTTCGGCGTCAGCAGTATCCGCGCCACGGCGGCGCGCTGATAATCGTACAGCTCCGCTTGCAGACCCGGAAGCGTCAGGAAATCGCCGTTGAATACGCGGCGGCGGACTCCGCCGAATTTCTCCACATAGATCGATGTAAGGCGCTCCCGGCGCTCCGCGTCGCTCCATACCCACGTCCTGAACTCGGAAATAAGCCGCTTTTGTTTTTCTCCGGCGGCGACGGTTTCCTCTTTATTCAGGACCTTTACGTCGCGGAGCTTGCCGTCCACGAAAACCTTTCTCGAATCGTAGAGCGCGATCGTTCGCATATTAAGCGTCCGCTCTAAAATATGCAGGGCGTTTATGCGCTTCATGCCGTAAGTCCTTTCGACCTTCGGGCTTTTTCCGTACCGCTGCTTCAGCGGGACGCTCCACGCGCCCGTGGCGCTTTCGTACCGCGTGAAAAAGCTTTGAATATTATTCGCGCCCTGCCAATTGTGCGGCGGGCCGAACAGATGCGTGATAAAAGAGTCGATGACGTCGGGCGGGACCCACGGGGAGCCGAGCGTCACATATATTTCGTCAAAGGCCGGCGGGACGGGCAGCACGCTTTCGATAGCGTCAAGATTCGCCTGAAAATATCCGTTGTAGCGCGAGTTCGCCTTTTGCGCCGTCTTGAATTTGCGCATCAGGTTGCCGGAGAGATATTCGTCGCTCGTTTCCCAGCCCTTATAAAAGCACTCGCCCCACGTGTCGGGGTTTTGATAAATGCCGCCGCGCAGCGCCGCAAGAGTGTCTGTTACAGAACAAGAGCTTATCTGGCTGATGTATTCGATGTCAACGCGCCCAAGCTCTGTGATCGATTTTATAAGCCCGTCCGCGGGCGAATCCACGTACACGCCGAAAACGCGCTCATCGTCCGCGAACGCGCCTGTCCAGTCCGTCGGCAGATCCATACTCGTGACGCGCGCGACGTGACG
This sequence comes from Oscillospiraceae bacterium, assembly GCA_031263805.1. Lineage (GTDB taxonomy): Bacteria > Bacillota > Clostridia > Oscillospirales > Oscillospiraceae > JAIRRO01. Next base: position 192 of record JAISFB010000084.1, on the reverse strand, counting down.
CTCAAATTCCTCGCGGCGCTTTTTTTCGTCGTCGCGCTCTCGCTCTGCCTGACGCTCGGCTTCCTCTTGGCGGCGGCGTTCCTGCTCCGCCCGCAGCTGATTTGCGGCCTCCTGAGCTTGCCTTGCCTCCTCAAGCTGCCTTTTCCGGAGCTCTTGGAGCTCCCGCTGCCGGCGCTGGAGCGCCTCGGTCTG
>JAISFB010000071.1 GCA_031263805.1 Oscillospiraceae bacterium | reverse complement strand
CCCGTGACCGCGCCGCCCCGCGTGACGGGCAGGCACGCCCTGGCCGAAAACGCGCCGTTTTTGAAGCTCAGGCTGTAAACGTCAAACCCCTCGAGTACGCGCGGGCCGTACTCCGCGACAAATTCAGCTTCGTCCCCGCCGCCGTCCGTCAATTCGTACAGGACGGCGCCGCGGGCGTCCGTGATCCTGATATGCGAAAGGCCGGAGATGTCTAAGCGCGATATCACCTGCTCGGCGGAGTCTATCGTCAGCCGCTCGATATCGCGCAGCGCCGTTTCGAGCATAGCCGCCTGGCTTTTCACGAACGTCTGCTTCGACTTAAAGATCATATCGCGCGACACGGTGAGAAAATACGTGTTCATCAAAACCAGCACGACGGCTATCATCACGGAATACGACAGCGTGAATTTTGTTTTCAGGCTGCTGAAAAGGCTTACGCCGTTTTTCTTGTCAGCGCTCATTTCTCATCCGCCGGGCGGGGACGCGCGTAATATCCGGCGCGCCATTTCGTCAGGATCAGTGCCGGCTCCGCCGGCGTTATCTCCAGCTTTTCGCGCAGCCGCCTGATGTGAACGTCAACCGTGCGCTCGTCGCCGAGATAGTCCCGGGACCAGACGAGGTCCAATAAGCGGTCGCGGCTGTAGACGCGCCCGGGGTTTTTCGCCAAAAGCTCTATCAGGTCGAATTCCTTCGCCGTGAGTTCAACGTGCTCGTCAAAGCGCGTCGCGCGGCGCTCCTCCGGATACACGGCGACGTGCCCGAGCCGTATAGCCTCGCTGCCCGGCGGCGCCGTTATCGCGGAGCGGCGCAGAAGCGCGCGGATACGCGCCTTCAGCACCAGAATGTTGAACGGCTTCGTTATATACTCGTCCGCGCCGTACTCAAAGCCCATTATTTTATCGGTGTCCTCGCCGCGCGCCGTCAGCATCATTATCGGCACCGTCGAAAATTCGCGTATTTGCATACAGGCCTCTAAGCCGCCGAGCCGGGGCATCATAACGTCGAGGATTATAAGGTCGTAGCTCCCGGTGCGCGCGGCGGCGACGGCCGCCTCCCCGTCATAGCCGGTATCCACCTGATACCCCTCGTTTTCTAAATTGAATTTTATCCCCTTGACAAGCTTTATTTCGTCGTCAACCACAAGTATTTTCATAAAAAGTACATTCCTTTCGATATACTCAAGGCACAAATCGACCATGAAAAGGAATGGACTTTTTGCGCATGAGCGGCGGTTCCGCGTTAGCGGGAGCCGCGAGCGTTTTTTAATTTAGCGTGATTTTCACGCTAACCTCTTTTCAAATCCGCTTAATCCACGGTTATCATGGGCTCTATCGCCTCAAACCGCTTGTCGCCGATGCCGGAGACGTTTTTCAGCGTCGCCGCCCGTTTCAGCGGGCCGTTGCTCTGTATGTATTCGTAAATGCGCGCCGCTATCGCGGGGCCGACTCCGGGCAGCTCCTGAAGCTCCTCCTGCGTCGCGAGGTTTATGCGCAGCCGCCCCTGCTCGTCGTGATGAGCGTCGCTCGCGGCGGTCTCTGGCGCGGCGGGCGTTTCGGGCGTCTCCGCCGCCGAGCTTTCCGCGGGAGACTGCCGCGCAATTGCGGGCGCGGAGCTCGCGGGCGCGGTAGACTCGGTGACCGATACCGCCGCCGGAGTCGTGACGCCCGACGGCACGGCGCGCCGCCCGAGGAAGTACCCCATCGCAAAGCTTACGAACACGGCGGTTATTATCGCCGCCGCCATTTCGACCTTTCTGCTTTTCAAATAAACACCGTCCTGAAAATCAAATCGCGTAAAAATCCGGCCCGCCCGAAAATTCAGCTTGCGAACACCGCGCGCTTTGTGCTATCATTACCATATGATTTGACCGTATGATTTGGACATATGAGGAAAAGCGGCATACAATTATATAGCGCGGGGCTGTGCTTCGCGGCTATATAATATCACAGCTTTCGGGAGATTGGTATGAAAAAATTAAAATCGGCTGTGCTTTTGTCCTTCGCGGCGGCGTTTATCGCGGGCGGCGGAGCTTTGCGCGCGCGCGCCGCCGAGCCGTCGCCGCCGCCTGATTTTCTCGCGGAGTCGGTTTTCCTCGCGGAAGCGGGCTCCGGGGACGCGCTTTTTGAGAAAAACGCCGGCGCGCGCCGCGGCCCGGACGCACTTGTGAAGCTAATGACAATACTGCTCGCGGCGGAGGCCGTCGAGCGGGGCGATATTTCCCGCTCAGAGCTCGTCACCGCCTCCGACGGCGCCGTCTCCGGTATAAAAAGCGGCGGCGGCGCGTCCGTTTCCGCCGGCGAGGCCGCGCCCTTTATCGATTGGCTGTATCTCGCGTACACGGGCGGGTCAGACGCCGCGTGCAACGTGATCGCCGAGCGCGTGAGCGGCGCCGTCCCCGAATTTATCGCCTTGATGAACGCCCGCGCCGCGCAGCTCGGCTGCTCCGACACGAGCTTCACAAACGCTCACGGAGCTTTGGACGACGCGCAATATTCAACGGCGCGAGACCTCGCCGCCATCGCGCTCCAGGCGTCAAAAAGCGCGCTGTTCACGGAAATCGCCTCCGCGGCGGCGTACACGACGGCGGAAACGAACGCGTCCCCGCCCCGCAAGCTCACCAGCGCCAATTACACGCAGGTCGAGACCCGCTCACGCTATTATTACAAATACGTCGTTTTCGGCCGCGCGTCCTCGACTTATGAAAACGGCTACGCCTGCGTCGAATTCGCCGAGCGCGAGGAATTTTCCTGCGTCGCCGTCGTCCTCGGCGCGCGCGCCGTTATCCTGGAGGACGAATCGACGGAACTGCAAAACCTCACGGAGGCGCGGCGCCTGTTTGAATGGGGCTATGAAAATTACTCCCGCCGCGCCGTGCTGTCGTCGCATGAGCTTGTCGCGCGGGCCGGGATCGCCTTCGGCGACGGCGCGGACTTTGTAAATTTACGCCCCGACCGCGACGTTTCGCTCATATTGCCCGTCGGTCTCGGCGAGGGGGAATTAGTCCGCGAGACGAAAATATATTCCGAGGAAGCGGGCGTGACTCTCTCCGCGCCGGTGAGCGCGGGTGACGAGCTCGGCGAGATAACGGTGTCACGCGGCGGAGAGCTTATCGCGAGCGCGAAGCTCGTCGCCGATTCCTCCGTGGCCCTGCTGCGCGCGAAATATATGAAAAGCCTCGTCGCGGAGGCCGCGCGCGGGCGCTGGGCGAAAATTATCGTCGCGGCGGCGGCCGTCGTCTTTTTCGCTTACGCCGTCATCGTCATACGGTATAACGTCATACGCGCGCGGCGCGTAAAGCGCGCGAACGCCGCGAAGCAGCGCATAATCGACGAACGGCGCGGGCACGGCAAATGACCGCGCCCGTTGATAAAACTATTCGGGAAACCGTACAGGAGGATACAAAATTGAATTCAAAATTGACAGGTAAATTACCACGGGCGAAGGCGGAGAACGCGGCCGCCGTCGCAAAATTTCTCGCCGCGATTAAGACCGGGCGGCACGAGCTGCACAGCTTTATACTCGTGCAGGGCGGCGCCGTGCGCTATGAGGCTTGGTGGGCGCCTTACGCGCCGGAGCTCAGGCACAAGCTGTATTCGCTAAGCAAAAGCTTCGTATCGCTCGCCGTCGGCATAGCGATCGACGAGGGGCTGCTGTCGCTCGACACGCTTATCGCGGATATTTTTGCCGCGGAGCTCGCAAAGCTCGGCGGCGCGGTCCCGGAGCGCGCGAAGCGAATGACCGTGCGTCATCTGCTGACGATGACGACGGGGCAGACCGCGGAAAATTGGCAGACAGCCGATAAGCCGCTCAATAATATCGAGGGCTTTCTCACCGCCGATATTCCGAACGAGCCGGGCGGGACGTTCTTTTACAACACCCTCGCGACGTATATGCTGTCCGCGGCGATAACGCGGCTCACGGGGCTGACGCTTGAACGCTGGCTCGCGCCGCGGCTGTTTGAGCCTATGGAGCTCGACGCCTACTGGGAGGACGACCCGCGCACGGGCGTCTCCCTCGGCGGCGTGGGGCTGAATCTGACGACGGAGGCTCTCGCGAAGCTGGGAGAGCTTTTGCTGCGGCGCGGCGAGTGGAACGGCAAAAGCCTCGTCCCCGGATGGTATATAGACGAGGCGACAAGCAAGAGGGTTGACAGCGTACACGTCGAGCACGCGGCGGAATGGGAGTCCGGCTACGGCTATCAGTTCTGGCGATGCCCGCCGGAGGGCGTGTTCCGCGCCGACGGGGCTTTCGGGCAGTTCGTGGTCGTCGAGCCGGGAACGGAGACCGTCGTCGCTATAACGGGCAACGTCGATATGGGCGGCGTAATGCGCCTGATCTGGCGTCTGCTTGAGGATTTGAAAACGCCGTGCGCGGACGCCGCGCCGCCCCCCGCGCCGCGCGGCTATCTCACGACCGAGACGGAGGCGTATCCCGGCTTCCGCGCCGAGTACGACGTCACGCTTACGGGCTTTTCCCGCTACGGCTTCACGCGCGTCTCCTTCGATTTTTCCGTACCGGGCGAATGCCTGTTTATCGCATATGACGGCGCGCGCGCGGAGCTGTCGCTGCTGCTGCGCCAGGGGGAGTGGACGCGCACGGCGGCAGCGTATATATCCGATCATATGTTCGGCGCGACGGGCGGGAGCTTCGGGCGGGCATACGTCTGCGGGGAATGGCGGGGCGGCGGCTTTACCGTAAAGCTGTGGTTCTGCGAGACGCCGAGCCGCGACGAATGGCGCTTTGATTTCAGCGGCGACGCCGTCGAAATAAGCTACAGCGGCTTTACGCCGGAGACCCGGTTTGCCCCGTGCGGCGCGGGGCGCCGGCGGTAAAAGCGGACGGAGATTATCAATATATGAATACAATTAAATCAACTTTGGAGGAACAAAAATTGAAAGTAACACTCGGGAAAACAGGGATAACGGTCAGCAAGGACGGGCTCGGCGCGCTGCCGCTGCAACGCGCGGCGCAGGCGGACGCGATACGGCTGATACAAGCCGCCGCGGACGGCGGTATCGACTATATCGACACGGCGCGCGCGTATTCAGACAGCGAGGAAAAGCTCGGGCTTGCCCTGAAAGGCCGGCGGGAGAAAGTCGTAATAGCCACGAAAACGTCGGCCTCGACGGCGGGCGAGCTGACAAGGCAGCTTGAAGCAAGCCTTGCTTTGCTGAAAACCGACTATGTGGACATATATCAGCTGCACAATCCGGACTCCGTCCCGAAGGAGGACAGCGAGATATACAAAGCGCTGCTTTCGGCAAAGCAAAGCGGCAAAATACTGCACATCGGCATAACGAATCACCGCCTTCACCTCGCGAAGGAGGCCGTGACAAGCGGTTTATACGAAACGCTGCAATACCCGCTGAGCTACCTGTCGTCCGCGGAGGAGCAGGATCTGCCGCGGCTGTGCCGCGACAACGGCGTGGGCTTTATCGCGATGAAGGCGTTCGCGGGAGGGCTGATAACCGACGCGGGGCTGGCGCGGCGGTTCCAAAATCAGTTCGACAACTCCGTGCCGATCTGGGGCTTACAGCACCTTTGGGAGTTAGAACGCCTGCTTGAGGCGCGTGACAGAGACGGCGGCGCGCCGCTGTCGGAGGCCGACGAAATGAAGATCGCGGACGAGCTTCGGCAGCTCGGCGGAGATTTTTGCCGCGGCTGCGGATATTGCGCGCCGTGTCCCGAGGGCATACAGATATTCAACTGCGCCAGAACGAGCCTGCTGATACGCCGCGCCCCGAGCAAGAATTGGTTCTCCGACGCGTGGAGAGACGAGATGCTGAAAATCAAAAATTGCAGAAGCTGCGGGCTTTGCAGCTCGCGCTGTCCGTACGGGCTCAATACGCCCGCGCTGCTGCGCCGGAATTTAAGCGATTATTTGGAGCAGAGCGAGCGTTTCACTCCCACTCATCCGCAATAAGCTCGAAGCCGAGCCTGTAATTGTACGGCTTGAGCTTGCCGCCGTATTTCGCGGCGCGCGCGTCGTCGTATTTCTCCGTCAGGCGCAGGCTTTCTTTCAGAACGACTCCGGTTACGGCGTCTTTTACGTCCGAGCCGTCCTTCAGCTTCAAGCCGTCGAGATGGTGAACTATCGTCGTCGCCGGCTGATATCTGTTCAGCGTGAAATAGAAACGCCAGCCCAGGTGGTTGAGCCGCAGTTTTTCGGCGTCGGTAAGCGCGGAGTTCGCCTCGGCGGTGTCCTCCGGCGCGTGTGATTTGACGTTCAGGTACCGCGCCAACGCCTTATCTTCGACGCCTGTGAGCTTTACGACGGCGCCGAACGGGATGCCGTTTATCAAAATGATCTGCTTTATGATGTACCGCACCCAATCGTCCATATCGGCGTTTTCGGAGAACTGCTCGCCGTCGAACAGCGCGACAAATTCGTTCAGCCGCTCCGCCTGCCCGGCGGTGAGCGAGGCGAAGGCATACTGTCTGCCCTGCGGGTCCATCAAAAATCTCGCGGCGAGCGTCTGCGGGATATCAAGGTAACGGTAAAGCGTTTCGGGTTCGATCCGCAGCTCCGCCATCTTATCGGCGGCGGGATTGGGCTTAGGCGGCATTTTGCTGTAGTAAAATTCTTCGTTTGTCATCATAGTGGAGACCCTCCCGTATATTTTTGTTCCGTATTCGCGGAATTCTGATTTCCGCCCGTTTATTATATACCGCCGTATTTTGGCAGTCAATACATAAATTCCATTTTGCGCGTATGAGCGCGGGAAAATTCAGTTGAATACGCCGCTGCCAAGTGCTATACTTATCGCAAAATCGGATAAAGGACTGATGAACGATGACAAAAGACACAGCATACCGCCGCGCCGCGTGGGCGTCCTCCTCCGCGGATTACAACTCGACGGCGCATTTAGCGACGCAAAGCTACGGCGAATGGATAAGCGCCGGCGGCGGCGAAGAATGGCTGTACGTCGATCTCGGCGTTGAGACGCAAATCTCGCGCGTCGCCGTACAATGGGGCGATACGCGCGCGGAAGACTATTCGATCGGCATATCAAACGACGCCGAAAGCTGGACGGACGTTGACGAAAACGCCGTGAACGCCGCGGCGCGTTACGTACGGCTGCTGTGCCTAAGCTCCTCCGGGGATCGCTATAAGGTCAGGCGGCTCGAGGTGTTCGGCGAAAACGACTTGGATTACACTACGGACTGCGGCTGGTATATCGAGCGGGCGACCGCAGTGAACGGTGAACAGTTAACAGATAACTATGGAACGAAGTCCGCGTCCGCGGCGAACGCCGCGTTCCCCGTGCGCGCACGCACGTCAGATCATATGTCGGAAATATCGCTTCCCGGCTATGACGCCTCCGGCTGGCTGCCCGCCGTCGTCCCCGGCACGGCGCTCGTTTCTTATCTGAAGGCGGGGGCGATACCGGACCCGAATTATGACGATTGGCAGTTCCAAGTCTCCGAATCGTTCTTCACAGCGGATTTTTGGTACAGAAAGCTCTTGACGATCCCGGAAGCCCGGCGCGGCGAGCGCGTATTTTTGAATTTCGACGCGATAAATTGGAAGGCGGACGTCTATTTCAACGGGAAGAAGCTGCCGAACGCGCTGCCGAGCCGCGAAAAAACGATTGAGGGCGCGTTCATCCGCGCGAAGCTCGACGTCACGGAGCTCGTCAATTTCGGCGGAGATAATATAATCGCGGTGCTGGTATACAAGAACGACACGCCGGGCGAAGTCACGACTCAGGGTCTGGCAGAGGGCCCGGGCCCGAACGGCGGCCTGCTCGGCGCCGACAACCCGACGCTTCACGCCAGCGTCGGCTGGGATTGGCTGCCGACGATCCGCGGGCGCAACACGGGCATCTACGGCGATTTTTACGTCTCCTACGGCGCCGGCGCGGAGCTTATCGACCCGTGGATCGAGACCGATCCGGACATACGCGAGGT
>JAISFB010000038.1 GCA_031263805.1 Oscillospiraceae bacterium | reverse complement strand
ATAAAGGAGACGCAAAGCACTATGAGTACAAAAAAACCTCTTGAGGGCATTCGAGTGATCGAAATGAGCACATTTATCGCAGTACCCGCAACGGCAAGATTTTTCGCCGAGTTCGGCGCGGAGGTCATCAAGGTAGAGCCCAAGTCCGGCGACAACGTCCGTTTCAACGGCGTGTCGGAGGGCCGCCTCGGCTCCCCGTATGAAAACACAACGTTCGACCTTGAAAACGCCCACAAGAAGGGCATTATCCTGAATCTCAAAGCCCCGGAGGGCAAGGCGATACTGTTCCGGCTGCTTGAGAACGCGGATATTTTCCTGACGAACTGGCGCCCGCAGGCCCTTGAAAAGCTCGGCCTCGATTACGACAGCCTAAAGGACAAGTTCCCAAAGCTCGTCTACGGCTCCCTCACCGGCTACGGCGAAACAGGTCCCGACAAGGACCTGCCGGGCTATGACTTCACGGCGTTCTGGGCGCGCAGCGGTATGCTCGGCACTCTGTATCAGGCGGGCAGCGAGCCGAACAACCTGATCCCCGGCATAGGCGATCACACGGCGGGTATGAACCTCGCCGCCGGATGTATGGTCGCCCTGCACAAGGCCCGCGCGACCGGCGTCGGGGATAAGGTGCTTGTGAATCTGCTGCACTCCGCGATTTTCGCGCAAGCGATTGCCGTTCAGGCGGCGCAGTACAAGGGGCTCGGAAAGCAATACCCCATTTCGCGCAAGGTCGCCGAGAATCCGTTCAACAATACATATAAATCCTCAGACGGCAAGTTTATTCAGATATCTATGCCCCCGTTCGATATCTTCTATCCCAAGTTTATGCCCCTGATAGGCCGCGCGGACTTGGTCGGGAACGAGCGATACACAATGGCGTCCATCACGAAAAACGAACTGCACGGCGAATTTATCGCGATTTTGGAGGAAGCCATAGCGAAAAAGACGGCTGACGAGTGGTCTGAGATATTCACGCAGGCGGACGTGCCGTTCGCAGTCGCCGCCGTGTGGGAGGAAGTGCTCGAAGACAAGCAGGCGTGGGCCGTCGGCGCGTTCGAGTCTGTGGATTACCCCACCGGCAAGCGCGCAATGGTCCGCCAGCCTATAGAGCTGACGGGTTCGGAAAAGCGCCCCTACGGCAAGGCCCCACAGCTCGGCGAGCACAGCGAGGAAATACTGAAATCGCTCGGCTATACGCCGGAGCAGCTTAAATCGCTGCACGAGGCGGGCGTCTATAACACGTTCGACGACGTAAAGGACAAATGCGGAAACCCGGACGCCGCGGCGGAGCTCGCGGAGCTTTTGGCCGCAAAACAATAAATACAGGAGGCATAACAAAATGGCTTGGCTGCAAATAGATTTTCAGTCCAATTCTCTCTGCGGGAACACGAGGATCGATGTTTTTCTCCCGGCGGAGACTCCGCCGATGCTCCCGCCGCGCCCGGCGGGGAGCCTGTGGAAAACGGTTTATCTGCTGCACGGCTTTTCGGGCGATTCGACGCATTGGCTCTTGAATTCTAATATACAGGAGCTGTCCCAGCGGTGCGATCTCGCGTTCGTCATGCTCTCCGGCTCAAACTCGTTTTACCTCGACGGCGCTTCCTCGGCGGCGCGATATTCCACGTTTATAAAGGAAGCCGTCGATTTCACGCGGCGAGTCCTCCCGCTCTCGCGGGAGCGCGGCGACACGACGATCGCGGGGCTCTCGATGGGCGGCTACGGCGCGGTGTACAACGGGCTGCGCTGGCATGAGACGTTCGGGCATATAATCGCGCTTTCCTCGGCGTTCGTGCTCGACCAGGTCGATACGGCGACGGACGAGCCGAATTTCCTCGGGCTCAACCGCGCGTACTTTTTGCAAACCTTCGGAGAGCACGACAATGTTATGCTCTCCGACCGCAACCCCGCGATACTCGCCGCGAGGCTTATGTCGGAGGAAACAGAGCCGATAGACCTGTACATGGCCTGCGGCACGGAGGATTTCCTGCTCGCGCCAAACCGGGACGTCAAAAAATCGCTTGAGGAAATAGGCTTTTTGTTCACATACGAGGAAGGGCCCGGCACGCACGACTGGGCGTTCTGGACGCCGTATCTTTCGCGCGGGCTAGACCGCATCGGCTGGCTCAGGCCGCAGGTCCCGCCGATATTCGGATGATATAACGTGCGTGCGCGCACGGGGAACGCGGCTGCGCCGCGACGTCGCGCGAATGCGCGTGCCCCGCGCCTACAGGCGCGTTAAATCACAAGTGAGCGCGTACAGCGCGCTTACGCCGCGGACGCGGCTATTTTCGTAAAAATTTTTTCGCGCGGGCGGAGAAAAAAGTTTTTTATTGTTGCTTTCGGCGGCTCCCGACACAATCCACTGCGTTGCAAGGGTTGTTCTGTCTACTATATACAGCGTTTTTGCGACAAAATACAAAATATTTTTCCGGGCCTCGATTTACTGTTGACAACGGGGAAACAATGTGTTACAATTCCGTTACAACAAGCAACGGAGGTAGCTTATGACTTCACCAGCAGCTTCAAAACCCGCTCTCGAGTACAAGGGGCGCCCGCTGCGCCGGCGCGACAACCTTATATACTACGGCAGTATGGCGGACAAGTACATCATTATGATGCAAATCACGGATACGCGCAAGCTCGGCGACCTTGATCTGCCGTCCCGCGTCTCCGTACAGCTTCAGCTCACGGACTCCGATCTGCGCTCGCGCGAGCGCGTCGTCAAGCATACCAAAAAGTCCGGGCTGTACGAGGCCGTTGACCTCGGCGCCGTGTGGTTAGAGCGCGCGCTCTCCGGCAAGCTGAGGTAACAGCCGTGAAAAGATTCGGAAGATTCATCGCTATGCTGCTCGCCGTTACGTCGGCGCTGTGCGCGGCGGCGATACCCGCCTCGGCCGACTCGGGGGTGATATCCTACGGCGCGGCCACTGTGGACGCCTCGTTACTTAACATCCGCAGCGGGCCGGGAATGGACTACGACATCATCTCCACGATTGGCGACAAGACCATAATCGTCATCCTCGAACGCACAAATTCCGAGTGGTACTACATAAATTACGACGGCATCGTCGGCTACGCCAAGTCAGAATATTTCACGGACATCCTGACGGCGGAAAATTTCTCCGCGATGGGCGAGGTCACAGCCACGGACGTTCTGATGCGCTCCGGGCCCTCGACGGACAAAAAGGTTCTGGGAGTTTACAACACAGGCGACCAGCTCGCCGTCATCGGCATAAACAACGGCTGGTATAAGGTGAAATCCAACGGCTCGACCGGGTATATGCGCTCGGATTATATGAAAATCATTTCGGGCTATAACCCCACCCGCTCCGCCTCCGGCGCGCCGACGCCGTCCCCAACGGGCAACGCCCTTGTGGATTTCGCGCTGCAATACGTCGGCTATGATTATCAGTACGGCGGCTCGTCGCCGAAATCGGGCTTCGACTGCTCCGGCTTCACGACTTACGTTTTCAAGAATTTCGGCGTGTCGCTCACGCGCAATTCCGCCGGACAGTATAAGAACGACGGCGTTAAAATTTCCAAGGACGAGCTTGCCGCCGGAGATTTGCTGTTCTTCGCCTCCAACGGCAAAAATATTTCCCACGTCGGGATATATATGGGCGACGGCGAGTTTGTCCACGCCTCCGGGGAGCGCGTGGGCGTCGTGATCAGCCGCACAGACAGCACATATTATATAAATCATTATGTTGGCGCGAAAAGAGTAAGCTTCTGAGCTTAGGTCATAAACACGCGGCGAATTAAATAGAACAGAACGGAGCCCGGTCGGATTGTGACCGGGCTTCGGCGCGTCGTCCGCGCATGCTGCCCATCGCTTTTTCGCCTGCGCGGCGGGCGCGGCAAACGGGCGTTGAGCGCGGCTCCGCAGCGCTCACGGATAATATGCGTGCCGCGCTCACTGATAATATGCGTGCCGCGCTCACGCGCGGCAAAGCCCGTTGTGTATGATTAAACGTGCGTGCGCGCACGGGGAACGCCGCAAAGCGGCGACGCTTTTTTCGCCTGCGCGGCGGGCGCCCCCTTTCTCGGTCACGAGAAAGGGGGTAAAGAGTGACCAAAGGAAGTGTCCTTTGGAAACCTCTGAATCGCGGGGGCTTACGGGGGTTGTTCGCAGT
>JAISFB010000172.1 GCA_031263805.1 Oscillospiraceae bacterium | reverse complement strand
TTCTTCACTATACTCAGCCCCAGCCCGCTGCCGCCTAAGCTGCGCTCCCGCGCTTTGTCGGCTTTGTAAAACCGCTCAAAGATATGCGCCAAATCGTTTTCGGCAATGCCGGCGCCGTTATCCTCGATCGTGACGGCGTTATCCTTTAGCGTGATTTTTATGGTATCTTTCGTGAACTTTATCGCGTTGCCGAGCAGATTGACCCACACCTGAGACATCAAATCCTTATCGGCGGTGATAACGCTTTTTTCCGCGTCAAGCTCTAAATTGATGTTTTTCGCCGCCCATTGCGGCTCCAGCATAAGCGCGATTTCCTGCAGCTGCTTATCAAGCCGGTATTCCGTCGGGTTCAGCGGCTTTTTCTCGCTGCCGAGCGCGGAAAGCTTCAGCAGATTATCGCTCAGGCTTGAAAGGCGCTTTGTCTCGGCTTCGATAATTTCGGCGTAGTGGCGGCGTTCCCCGGCGGGAAGCGCGTCATTTTTCAGCAGGGCGGCGAAGCCGCCTATGCTTGTCAGCGGCGACTGTATTTCGTGGCTGACGTTTGAGATAAAATCCTGCCGCATTGTTTCAAGGTCGCCCAAATCACGCGCCATTTTGTTGAACGCCTCCGCCATTTCGCCGTGCGGGTCGCGCTCGTCCGAGCTTATTATCACGTTGAAGTTGCCGCGCGCCACCTCCGCTATCGCGTCAAGTATCCGCCGGTGCGGGTCGTCTATGTGGTCATGGTCAAACCAGTGCGTCCGGAATCTGGAGAGCAGCCACAGTACCGTCATATAGGTCACGACGCCCGCCAGGGTGCTGAAAAAAGTGCTTGGCAGCAGTATGCCGTAAAGACACGACAACAGGCTGATGCCGCCGATCGTCACGATCCCGACTAAAGCGATGCCGAGCGGTTTTCTTTTCACGCTTTTCACTTTTTTCACACGACCGCCTCCAGCCGATAGCCCAGCCCGCGCACGGTCGTGATCTTAAACCCGTACTTATCCGCCGGGAACCGTTCGCGCAGGCGCCCGATATGAACGTCAAGCGTCCGCTCGTTGCCGTCAAAGTCATAGCCCCAAATATCCTCGATAAGGCTGTCGCGGCTGAACGTGCGCCCCGGGCCGCCCGCCAATTTGTAGAGCAGCTCAAATTCTTTCATCGGGATATCCTCGCTTACGCCACCCGCGCTCACGCTGTAGCCGCTCTTATCGATCACAAGCCTTCCGACCGTCACAGACTGCGACGCTTCGATTTTATAACGCCGCAGCAGCGCCTTGACGCGCAGGATGAGCTCGTCGCCCTCGAACGGCTTTATCAGGTAGTCATCCGCGCCGAGCTCAAAGCCCTTGACCTTTGACGGAAGCTCCGCTTTTGCCGTAAGCAGCAGCACGGGTATGTTTTCGTAATATTTCCGCAGCTTGCGCGTGAGCTCGTAGCCGTCCATATTCGGCATCATTATATCTATGATCGCCATATTGACGGCTTCGGTCATGCTTGCAAGCGCGGCGCGCCCGTCGGCGGCCTCGAGCACCTCAAAGCCGCTGTTTCTCAAAAGCGTCCGCACAAGCTCACGGATATGCGGGTCGTCGTCCGCTACCAATATTTTTGACATACGCTTCACCTCGGCGCGAGTATACAACGCGAATGTAAACGGAGGTTAAACGAGCCCTAAGCGTCCAGCAGCGCCGCTAAAAGCCGCGCGTCCTCCCGCGCCCGCTCGCCGTGCTCCGAGGCCAGCCGGGTGAGGCGCTGTGATATTTCCCCGCGCTTTTCCGAAATTTCGCGGATAAGCCCGAACGCCCGCGCGGCGTCAAGCTCCTGCGGCGCGCCGAGGCACGGCATTTCAAGCGCTTCTAAGTACGCCTGGAGCTTCGGGTCAACGTCGATCCCGAGCGGCGGCGTACCCGCCCGCGCCGCGAAAATCAGCGTGTGCAGGCGCATGGACAGCGCGAAGTCCGCTTCCTCAATGATCCCGAAATATTCCCTCAGCGTCAGCTCGCGCTCCGGGACGATTGACGGCGTCTCCATTTTCGCGGCGACGGCGCGGCACGCCTCCGCGTCCCCCGGCGGCTGCATCGGCAGAAATAATATATCGCGCCCGAGCTGGAGGCTTATCATATCGCACAGCCGCGCGAGCTCCGGGATAAAGCTTTCACCCGCGTCCCATTTCCGCGCCGAAATTACGGCGAACGGGCGCCCGGGGCCCGAGCTCGGCGAATTGTCAGCTCCGATTCCCAAGGCTTTCAGCGTTTCGCGCCGCTCCGCTTCGTCGGGGAGCTCCATCGTAAACACGGGGTCGCTTGTGACCTTAATGTCCTCCCGTGTCACGCCCATAGCTACGAGCTCGCCGAGCGAGCGCTCGTCGCGCAGCGTCACGACGTCGGCGGACTGCACGGCTTTGAGAACGCGCTCCCTGTTTTTTTCGCGCGTGACGGGGCCGATGCCGTTGGCGTAGATCATAATTTTGCGCCCGAGCGCGCGGGCGAGCGACAGTATCGCGAGATAATACAGCAGCGAGCGCGTCGAGGTGTGATCCTGAAGCAAACTCCCGCCGCCGAAGACAAGCGCGTCGCACCGCCTGAGCGCGCGGAAAACGCTTGCCGGGGCAAATCGGTCCACCGCCCTGTAGCCGTACCTCGCCCGCGTTTCGCGCGGGCGGCGCGAGAGCACCGTGATCTCCGTTCCGGGCCGCGTTTC
>JAISFB010000010.1 GCA_031263805.1 Oscillospiraceae bacterium | reverse complement strand
GTGGTCGCGGCGCTGCTTATCAGGCGCAAGAAACCGCGCGGCGGCATGAAAAATTTTATCGATCTTCTGCTGATGTGCGGTGTCACTACGATCGGCGGAGGCTTCCTCACGGCGGGCTTCTTCGGAGACGCGCCGACGCAGATCGCCGCGCTGTTCGGCAAGACGTTCGCGCTGCCCTGGACGCCGCTGCTCGACCCGCTCAATCAGCCGATCCAAGTCTTGATATTCGCTTTCGCGCTCGGCTTCATTCAGATCATTGCCGGTATGGCGATAAACCTGTATATGGCCGTCCGCGACGGGCACGCGCTCGACGGGATACTCGACAACGTGCCGTGGTGGATCACCTTTGCGGGCGTCGCGGTGCTCGTGCTCGGCAAGATGGGCAAGCTCGGAGCGAGCTTCGCGGGTACATTGGCGTTCGTGCCGATGATCATCGGCTTCGTTTTAGTCGCCGCGACGCAGGGGCGGAGCAAGCCGACGGTCGGGGGAAAAATCGTCAGCGGCCTCGGCAGCCTGTACAATATAACGGCGTATTTCTCGGATGTGCTCAGCTACGCGCGCGTCATGGCGCTCATGCTCGCGGGCGGTGTCATCGCGAACGTATTCAATATGATCGGCGCTATGACGGGCCCGATATTCTTCTGGCCGATATTCCTCATAGGCCACGCGCTGAACATCGCGCTGAATCTGCTCGGCAACTATGTTCACGACTTGCGTCTGCAATGCCTTGAATACTTCGGCAAGTTCTACAAGGACGGAGGTAAGGCTTTCCGTCCGCTTGAGGTCAGGTCGAAGCACTACAATATAGTCAAGTGATCAACGGGGGGCAGCCCCCGCTGAAATACAAATAATTTTTTGGAGGTTATCACAAATGGAACAATCCTTATTCAGCGTTTTTCTTGATTCGAGCATCGGCGGTTGGGGGCTTGTCGTCCTCGGCGCGGGCCTTTCGGCCGTTCTCTCCTGCATTGGCTCCGCAAAGGGCACGGGCATGGTCGGCGAGGCCGCCGCGGGGCTTCTCTCGGAGGACCCCTCAAAGTCCGGCCCGTGTATGGCGCTGCAGATCATCCCGGGTACACAGGGCATTTACGGCTTCGTCATCGGAGTGCTTACACTGATGTTCTCCGGCGCCCTCGGCGGCGGAGCGGACATTCAGGGTATGACGGTTATGAAGGGTCTGCAATACTTATTCGCCTGCCTGCCGATGGCGTTCGGCGGTTATTTCTCCGCGATAGCTCAGGCGCGCGTGGCCGTCAGCTCAATAGGCCTTCTCGCGAAGAAACCGAACGACTGGTCTAAGGGCATGATCCTCTGCGTCGTCGTCGAGTTCTATGCCATACTGTCGCTGCTCAGCTCAATTTTGATGCTCATCCGTCTCGGCAAGTAGTGGCCGGCAGGTAGTGGACGGTATATAAATGGACGGTATATCAAGGATCATTGACCGCATAGCTTCGGATGCCGCCGACGAGCGCGCCGCCCTCGCGGAGGAAAGCGCGGCGCGGCGCTCAGAGATCGCGGCAAGGTATGCAAAAGAGGAAAAAGAAGCCTACGGCGCCGCGATCGAAAAAGGCGCGATAGAGGCCGCGGCGCGTTTTGAGAGACTTAAAAACGTCGCGCAGCTCGAAGCGCGCAAGCAACTTTTGGCTGAGAAACAGGCGCTTTTGGCCGAAACCTTCGAGCTCGCCGAGAAGCGTCTGGCGGAGCTCCCGGAAAACAATTACGTAGAGCTTCTCGCAAAGCTCGCCGCCGACGCCTCGCGTACTGGCGCGGAAGAGCTTATTTTCTCAAAAACCGACGGCGCCCGGCTCGGCGCCGCCGTGACCGACCGAGCCAACGCGATATTGCGTCAAGCGGGGCGGAGCGCCGGGCTGACGCTGTCGAGCGCGGTGAGGGACATACGCGGCGGGCTCATAGCCTCCGGAGGCGAGGTCGAGACGAATTGCACGCTGTCGGCGCTCGTGTCGCAATATAAAAACGAGCTGTCGCCGCGCGTGGCGGAAATTTTGTTTTGAATGAAGGCGGGTGAGGCTGTTGGCAAAAACGAGTAAAATCCGCGACACGGAGCTCATCACGCTGTCCGCCGTGCTGCGCGCGCGGGAGGGGCGGCTGCTTTCCGGAGAGCTCGCGGAGCGTATGCTCGAAGCCCCGCGGGCCGAGGACGCCGCTAAAATGCTTGAGGAATGCGGTTACCGCGATATGTCGGAGCTCGACGTGTTCGGGATAGAGGACGCGCTGTCAGAGCGCCGCGCGGCGCTTTACGCCGAAATGCTGAAAACCGAGGCCGCCGTGCCCCTCGTGCGCATATTTATGCTGAAATACGATTACCACAACGTAAAGACGCTTGTGAAATCGATGGGGGCCAATGAGGACGCGACGCGCATATTATCGGCGTCCGGAAGAGTTGGGGCGAAGGCTGTCACGGAGGCGTTCATATCCGGAGACAGAAAGGACTTGCCCGAGAAGCTCAGGCAGGCGATGAGCGAGGGCGTCAGCACGCTGTCGCGCACGTCGAATCCACAGCTCTCGGATATAACCTCCGACAAGCTGTACTACGCCGAGCTCACGGAGATCGCCGCCTCAACCGGCAGCGACATTATCACGGGATACGTCCGGCTTATCATCGACACCGCGAATCTGCGGACGTTCGCGCGCTCGGCGCGAACCGAAAGAACGCGGGAATTTCTCGCTTCCGCGCTGTTTGACGGCGGGAATGCTTCTGTTAAGGAGATTTTAGAGGCGCAGTATTCGGGCGAAGGACTTGACGACGCGTTCCGCGCGGCGGAGTTAGAGCGCGCGGTGAAGCTCGCGCCCGACGTCCTCGGCGGCGGAGCGCAGACCGCGTTTGAGCGCGAATGCGACAACGCCGTAAAGCTCTACACCGAGCCCGTGAAGCTTGTGCCGTTCGGCGCGGCGGTCGTGCTGCGATATCTGCTCGCGTTCGATTGGGAAATGACCTCCGTGCGTATGATACTTTCCGGGCGCCTCGCGGGGGTGGAGTCGGAAAAGATACGGGAAAGGCTGCGTGACGCGTATGTATAAGATCGCTGTTATGGGCGGCGCGGACACGGTGCTGGGCTTCAAGGCGCTGGGGCTGGATACGCATCCGGTTTCCGGGGACGATGAGGCGCGCCGCGTATTCCGCAAGCTGGCGAATCCCGAGGAAAAATACGCGATCATCTATATGGAAGAGCGGCTCAGCCGCGTTTTGGCGGAGGAAGTCGCCGAATTTAACGACAAAACGATGCCGGCGGTGATACTTATCCCCGGACGCGACGGTTCTATGGGGCTGGGACTTACCGCCCTGCACGACGCGGTGATACGCGCGGTCGGCGCGGATATCCTGTGAGCCGCACAATAATATATTGCTCGGGCGTACAAACGCGTTATCTGACGCACTATCTGAAAGGAATGATTAAATGAGCGGTAAAATCGTAAAGGTTTCCGGCCCGCTTGTCGTCGCGGAGGGACTGGAGGACGCCAATATTTCGGACGTCGTCCGCGTCGGGGGGCAGCGGCTGATCGGCGAGATTTTGACAATGACGGGCGGCAGCGCCGCGATCCAGGTTTACGAGGAGACCTCCGGTCTCGGTCCCGGGGCGGCGGTGGACACCACGGGCTCGCCGCTGTCGGTCGAGCTCGGACCCGGTCTGCTCGAAAATATTTATGACGGCATACAGCGCCCGCTCGTCGAGGTGCGCGAGAGGACCGGGCACACGATAGCGCGCGGAGTTGACGTCCCGGCGCTGAACCGTGATAAGGTGTGGGAGTTCGAGGCGACGGCGGAGATCGGCAGCCGCGTCACAGGCGGCGACGTGCTCGGAACCGTGCGGGAGACAAGCTCTGTGCTGCACAAGATCATGGTCCCGCCCGGCATATCCGGGACGCTTGAAAAAATCGAAAGCGGCGGCTATACGGTCGATAAAACGGTCGCCGTGATAAAAACCGACGCGGGCGGGACGGAGAACGTCACGCTTATGCAGAAATGGCCCGTGCGTATCGCGAGGCCGTATGATAAAAAGGCCGTGCCCTCCGCGCCGTTAAACTCCGGACAGCGCGTTATCGACACGCTTTTTCCGCTGGCAAAGGGCGGTACGGCGGCGGTGCCGGGACCGTTCGGTTCCGGAAAAACGGTCGTACAGCACCAGCTCGCCAAATGGTCGGACGTGGATATAGTCGTATACATCGGCTGCGGAGAGCGCGGCAACGAGATGACGGACGTGCTTATGGAGTTCCCGGAGCTCAAGGACCCGCGCAACGGTGAGCCGCTGATGAAGCGCACGGTGCTCATAGCGAACACATCGGATATGCCCGTCGCGGCGCGCGAGGCGTCGATATACACAGGTATCACGATAGCGGAATATTTCCGCGATATGGGTTACGACGTCGCGGTCATAGCGGACTCAACATCGCGCTGGGCGGAGGCGTTGCGCGAAATGTCCGGGCGCCTTGAGGAAATGCCCGGCGAGGAGGGCTACCCCGCGTATCTGTCCAGCCGTCTGGCGCAGTTCTACGAGCGCGCGGGCTGTGTGGAATGCCTCGGCTCGGATTTGCGCCGCGGGACGCTTACGGCGATAGGCGCCGTCTCGCCGCCCGGCGGGGATACGTCAGAGCCCGTGTCCCAGGCGACGATGCGCATCGTCAAGGTGTTCTGGGGGCTCGATTCGTCGCTCGCGTACGCGAGGCACTTCCCGGCGATAAACTGGCTGAACAGCTATTCGCTGTATCTCGACACGCTGCGCCCGTGGTACGACGCGACGTTCGGCGTCGGCTTTATGGATTCCCGCACGCGCGCGATGACAATATTGCAGGAGGAATCGGAGTTGCAGGAGGTCGTCAAGCTCGTCGGCGCGGATTCACTGTCGCCGCCCGATCGCCTGACGCTTGAAACGGCAAAAATGCTCCGAGAGGACTTTTTGCAGCAAAACGCGTTCGACGAGCTGGACAGCTATTCCGGCTACGAGAAGCAGTCAAAGCTGATAGCTTTGATACTCGCGTACGGCGATGCCTGCCGCGAGGCGATAAACAGGGGAGTCACGGACGTGGAAAAGCTGTTTTCGATAGAAGCGCGCGAGCGCTTCGGCCGCGCGAAGATGATACCGCCCGGAGAGTTCGAGCAGAAGTACGCCGACATCGAGCGCGACGTCAAATATCAAATCAGCGAAATCATAGAGGGAGGCGAGGACGCGTGATCAGGGAATACCGCACAATACAGGAAATAGTAAGCCCCCTTATGGTGGTACGCAACGTCGAGGGCGTGACCTATGACGAGCTTGCGGAGATAGAGCTGCCGGACGGTGAGGTGCGCCGCTGCAAGGTCCTGGAGGTCAACGGGGATTCCGCCGTGGTACAGCTCTTTGAATCGGCGGCGGGGATAAATTTAGCCGCCAGCAAGGTGCGCTTTCTGGGGCATCCGCTGGAGCTCGCGGTTTCGGGCGATATGCTCGGCCGC
Source organism: Oscillospiraceae bacterium (assembly GCA_031263805.1). Lineage (GTDB taxonomy): Bacteria > Bacillota > Clostridia > Oscillospirales > Oscillospiraceae > JAIRRO01. Next base: position 3,560 of record JAISFB010000010.1, on the reverse strand, counting down.
GTGTTCAACGGTATGGGGCGCCCGATAGACGGCGGCCCGGAAATTCTCGCCGAAAGCCACAACGACGTAAACGGCCTGCCGATGAATCCCGCCGCGCGCGACTATCCGAACGAATTCATCCAGACGGGGATATCCACGATAGACGGGCTCAATACGCTCGTGCGCGGTCAGAAGCTGCCTATATTCTCCGGCTCCGGTCTGCCTCACGCGCAGCTTGCGGCGCAGATAGCGCGTCAGGCGAGGGTGCTCGGCACGGAATCGAACTTCGCCGTCGTGTTTGCGGCGATCGGGATAACATTTGAGGAATCCGAATACTTTGTTCAGGAATTCAACCGCACGGGCGCAATCGACCGTTCCGTCATATTCTCGAACCTCGCCAACGACCCCGCGGTAGAGCGCATAGCGACGCCGCGTATGGCGCTGACGGCGGCGGAATACCTCGCGTTTGAAAAGGATATGCACGTGCTCGTAATTCTCACGGACATCACGAACTACGCCGAGGCGCTGCGCGAAATATCGGCGGCGCGCAAAGAAGTTCCCGGCCGCCGCGGCTATCCGGGATATCTCTATACCGACCTCGCCACAATGTACGAGCGCGCGGGCCGGCGCATAGGCAAGTCCGGCTCGATAACGATGATCCCGATCCTGACGATGCCCGAGGACGACAAGACGCACCCGATCCCGGACCTCACGGGATATATAACGGAGGGTCAGATAATCCTGTCGCGCGATTTATACCGCCGCGGCATACTCCCGCCCGTGGACGTTCTGCCGTCGCTCTCGCGCCTTAAAGACAAGGGCATAGGCCAGGGGAAAACGCGCGAGGACCACGCGGACACGATGAACCAGCTTTTCGCAGCGTATTCCTCCGGCAAGGACGCGAAAGAGCTTATGACGATTTTGGGCGAATCCGCGCTGACTCCCACGGACATTAAATTCGCGCAGTTCGCCGACGAATTTGAAAAACGCTACGTCACGCAGGGCGGCGAGGAAGACCGCTCTATAGAAGACACGCTTTCAATAGGCTGGGAGCTTCTGACGATATTGCCGAAGCCCGAGCTAAAGCGCATAAAGCCGGACAATTTGGCGAAATACTACCCGAAGACGGAAGAGTAGGAGGGCGCTTATGGCGAGCAAGACGATATCGCCGACGCGAATGGAGCTCACGCGCCTGAAAACACGTCTGAAAACGGCGCGGCGCGGGCACAAGCTTCTAAAAGACAAGCGCGACGAGCTCATGCGTCAGTTTCTTGAGATCGTCCGGCGCAACCGTGATTTGCGGGCGAGGGTGGACGACGGGCTGTCGGGGGCAAACCGCGCGCTGTCGGTGGCGTCGGCGATCATGTCCTCCGATATGCTGGAGCAGGCGCTGCTCTATCCGCGCCAGCGCGTGGAGCTGGATATGACGTTCCGAAATATTATGTCCGTAAACGTGCCGGTGTACGAATTCAAGACGCAGGCCGCCGACCCGTCCGATATTTATCCCTACGGCTTCGCGCAGACCTCGGGCGAGCTGGACGACGCCATCGCCGCGATGAGCGGAGTTTTCTCCGATATGTTCGAGCTGGCGCAGGTGGAAAAGACGATGCAGCTCTTGGCGGACGAGATCGAAAAAACGCGCCGGCGCGTCAACGCGCTGGAATATGTGATGATCCCGGATATGGAGAAGAACATAAAATACATCTCTATGAAGCTGGAGGAGAACGACCGGAGCACAAAGGTGCGGCTTATGAAGGTCAAGGATATGGTGCTCGAACAGGCGCATGGATATATTTGACGTGCCTGCGGGCACGGGGAACGCGCCTTCGGCGCGACGGGAGCTGTTGATATGCGCGCGAGTCTTCGGCGCGACGGGAGCATCCGGACAGAGCGTAATGAAACGGGCGGAAGCAGCTTCCGCCCGTTTCGTCACACTGCATAAAGAAATAAGTGAATTTTTATTAAGAATTATTGACAAACACGAGAGCGCCGATTATATTATGGAGTATACGGTAACGCTTGTCAGAACGCGCGAGCCGGAATATATGAAATACTCGAAACGGAGGAGACGTAAATGCACAAGACACTGACTGCCTACATCGAAGAGGTCTGCTCACAGATAAAGAGCAAACGCTTGCGCGACGAAACAAGAAAGGAGCTCAAGGTTCAGCTTCAGGGGCGTTTTTCCGAAGCGAAAAGACGCGGCGCCGACGAGGAGACAGCCGCGCGCGAGGCTGTCGCGAGCATGAAAGAGCCGAAGGAGCTCGGGAGGATCGTCGCTATCGAAAACTACCGCAACACCGGAGCAATACAGATCATACTTATCGCCGCCGTGATCGTAATTTTCTTCGCGCTGATGGGCGTCATCACGGGAGGGGCGATAGCGGTCGATCCGCTGGCTATTCTCATCGAGCTGGGTATCGCCTTTGTCGTCGGCGCGGTGCTCTCCGCGCGGAGGTTTTCACTCGCGAAGCTTTTGACGAACATTCAGCTCGGCTCCGCGATAGCGGGAATAGTTTATCCGGCGTATATAATGATTTCATCCGTCTCGGGGACGCGGACGTCGGTGCAGGTGGAGAGCAACGTAGGCAATATGATACTGGCTATCGCGTATGGGCTTATCCTGTTCGCGATATTCAATACGGTGGAAAGACTCGCCGGGCCGTCGTCGAAAAGCTTCGTAAAGGGAGTTATCAGAGAAAATCTCGGCTTCAACAGGCTCGCGGAGCAGACGGACGCGCTCATCGCTTCGGATATGTACAGCAAGCAGGCGAAGCAGCTGTAATTTTGTTGAGAGGCGGAGACAATAATGTCTCCGCCTCCTCTCGGTTGGTATGTTCATAATTCGACGGGTGAGCTCTAATAAGCAACGCCCCAGACGACAGTGCTGCTCGCGGCTCTGCCGCACACGGGGCAGACATCCCCCATGCGCTCATCCCCGAACGGTATGCACCGGCTCGTCACACCGGCGTCCTCTTTCATTTTAATTTCGCACGCTTCGTCGCCGCACCAGGCGGTTTTGACAAAGCCGCCGTTTTCGGCGATTATTCGTTTCACGTCGTCCATTGTCGCGGCGGGACGGGTGTTCTCGTCCAGACGGGATTTCGCGCGGGCGAACATAATGTTGTGCGACAAGTCGAGTATTTCGCGGATCAGCGCGGGCGCCGATTCGAGCGCGACGTCGGTTTTTTCGCCGTCAATACGCCTGACGGCGACGCATTTCCCGGCTTCAATGTCCCGCGGGCCGAGCTCAATGCGCACGGGGACGCCGCGCATTTCGTGCTCCGCGAACTTCCAGCCGGGGGAATTGTCCGTCTCGTCGAGCTTCGCGCGCAGACCGGCGCGCCGCAGCTCATTGCACAATTCACGCGCGCGGTCTAAAACTCCGGGCTTGTGCGAGGCGACCGGGACGACGATAACCTGAACGGGCGCTATGTACGGCGGCAGAACAAGTCCGTTATTGTCCCCGTGCGTCATTATTATGCCGCCAATTGAGCGCGTTGTGAAACCCCATGAGGTTTCAAACGGGTATTTCAGCGTGTTGTCCTTATCGGTAAACGTGATGTCGAACGCGCGGGCGA
>JAISFB010000118.1 GCA_031263805.1 Oscillospiraceae bacterium | reverse complement strand
ACCGCTGCGAGCAAACGCCCATTGAAACGGTTCCCGGCACGGCGTTCACCGACGTCCCCGCAAACGAATGGTACACGGACGCCGTAGCGTGGGCGAGCGCAAACGGCATAGTCAACGGCGTCGGCGGTAACAGGTTCGCGCCGGACGACTTCATAACGCGGCAGGATTTAGCCGCGATCATTATGCGCTACGCGGAGCACTCGTCGAAGCAATTCCCCGTCACGCTGCAATACCAAAGCTTCGCGGACGAAGCCGGCATCGCGGAATACGCAAAAAGCGCCGTGCGGGCGCTCTACTGCGGCGGCATCGTCAACGGCAAGCCGGGCAAGCTTTTCGACCCGGCGGGCACGGCTACGCGCGCGGAAGCTGCGGCCCTCCTGCGGAGGTTTATTGAGGCGGGGAAATAGGGCGGGGGGTTAATACTCTTGCCGGCCCTCAAGGGCGCGCGTCAGCGTCGCGTCGTCGGCGAATTCGAGGCTTGAGCCCACGGGAACGCCGTAGGCCAGCCGCGTCACCTTCACCTCGTAGGGCGAGAGCAGGCGCGAGATATAGCTCGCCGTCGTTTCGCCCTCCGGGTCCGGATTCGTCGCCATTATGACCTCGCCGACGCCCCCCTCGGCTATGCGCCCGACGAGCTCGCGCAGCGCTAAATCGTCCGGGCCTATCCGTTTCATCGGGGATATAACGCCGTGGAGGACGTGATATACGCCCGTATACTCGCGCGCCCTTTCGATGGCGAGCACGTCCTTAGGCTCGGATACGACGCATATGGTCCCGCGGTCGCGGCGCCCGTTTTCGCATATCGGGCAGACCTCCGAATCCGTGAGGTTCTGGCATACGCGGCAGCGGCGTCTGCTCCGCCGGGCCGTTAGCAGCGTTTCGGCTATCGCCTCCGCCTCCCCCTCCGGCAGGGACAGAAGGTGAAAGGCCAGCCTCTGCGCCGATTTCGTTCCGATACCCGGCAGGGACGCGAGCTTGTCCACAAGATTTTCTATCGACGCGGGGAAAAAACTCATACGACGCCCCTTATCTCTTCGATACGCGCCGCGCGGTCCCGCGCGCCGAACACGTCGCTGCCGGCCACGAGCACGCTCGCCCCGTGCCGCGTACAAAGCTTTGCCGTTTCCGGATCGACTCCCCCGTCCACCTCTAACTCGCAGCGCGGATTTTTTTCGTCGATAAGCTCACGCAGCGCGGCGAGCTTCGTAAGCTGCCCGGACATAAATTTCTGCCCGCCGAAGCCGGGCTCCACCGTCATAACGACTATCATATCGAGCAGCGTGATATACGGCAAAACCGCCGCCGCCGCCGTCGCGGGCTTTAGCGCCAGCCCGGCGCGCTTTCCCGCCGAATGTATCCCGGCAATCGCGCGGGCGATATTCTCCGGGTCGTCAGCCTCCACGTGAAACGAAACGATATCGGCGCCGCGCTCGGCAAAACGGGCGGCGTAGCGCGAGGGCTCCGTTATCATCAGATGGACGTCAAGCGGGATATCGGTCACGCGGCGCACGGCGTCGAACACCGGCAGTCCTATCGAGATGTTCGGTACGAACACGCCGTCCATAACGTCGAAATGCAGATAATCCGCCGTGGCTACGCTCGATATCTCGTCATAAAGCCTTGTGAAATCCGCCGAGAGGAGCGAGGGCGCTATTTTCGGCCTTTTACGCTTTGTATCCGTTTCCCTGTTTGCTTTTTCGTTCATTTATCTGCTCTCCTGCTGCCTGATCGGCTGTATTTTCGCTGTATTGACATCTGACAAGCCGTGCGCATAGTATTTACACAGGCGGCGGCGCGCCGCCGCCTTTTATATAGTCCGCCGCCCCCCGGCGCGCGTCCGCGGGGGCGGCGGGTCCTATTCAGGGGGAGCGCGCAGCGAGCGCGCCCAGGCGGCGTAGGTCTCTTTCATTTCGGCGCATTCGCGCAGCGTCGCGCCGCGCGCGAGCACGTATATCTTCACCTTCGGCTCCGTGCCGGACGGCCTTATAAGCACCGCGGCGCCGTCCTCCGTATCAAACCGCAGCACGTCGGAGCCGGAGAGCGCGAGCGCGGTCTCGTTTCCGTCCTTATATTCCGCGCCGGCAAGATAATCGCGCCGCGAAACGACGCGGGCGCCCGAAAGCTTATCCGGCGGATACTCTCGCAGGGAGGACATCAGGCTTAAGGTCTCACGCGCCCCGTCCGCGCCGGGCATTACGAGGCTCACGGCCGCCTCGTCGTAATATCCGAGTTTTTCATAAAGCTCGTCGAGCGCGCCGAAAAGCGTCATACCGCGCGATGAGTACCACGCGGACATTTCGGCTATGAGCGCCGAGGCTGTGACGGCGTCCTTATCCCGCACGAAATCGCCGGCCATATAGCCGTAAGACTCCTCGTAGGAGAATATCACGCTGCCGGAACCCTCGGCTTCGAGCTTATTTTTCATTTCCGCCATAAACTTAAAGCCGGTAAACGTGTCTATGCAGCGCACGCCGTGAACCTCCGCCGCGCGCCGCGCCATATCCGTCGTAACTATACTTTTCAGCGCGACGGGCTTATCCGGCATAGCTCCGGCGCGCCGCAGGCCCCCGGCTATAAAATTGAGCAGCAGCACGCCCGTTTTATGTCCCGACATATGCGCAAAGCCGCCCTCGCGCCTTGCCAGCACGGCCACCCTGTCGCAATCGGGGTCGGTGCCTATTATGATATCGGCGCGCGCGCTTTCGGCCGTATTTAGCGCGAGCGCGAAGCTCTCCGGGTTTTCCGGATTCGGAGAGCTGACCGTCGGGAAATCCCCGTCGGGCGTCATCTGGGCGTTTACTGTAAAAACATTTTTATAGCCGAGCCTCGCGAGCGCTTCCGGTACGAGCACGCGCCCCGCGCCGTGAAACGGCGTGTAAGCTATCCGCAGCTCGCGCCCCGGCGCGTTCATATCCGTATCCGCGCCGCAGCGCCGGGCTTCCGCTAAAACGCTTTCCAAAAACAACTCGTCGGTCTCCCGCCCCATCACAGTCACAAGGTCTCTTGCCGCGGCGTCCGCGTAGTCCGCGCGCTTTATCGAATCGAAAACGTCGAGCTTCTCCATACGCTCAGCGACGGCCCGGGCCGCGTCGGGCGGGAGCTGCGCGCCGTCCGTCCAATAGACCTTGCAGCCGTTGTATTCCTTCGTGTTATGGCTCGCCGTGATATTTATTCCCGCCGCGCAGCCGTAGCGGCGTATCGCGAAGCTGAGCTCCGGCGTCGGGCGCATATCGTCAAAAATACGCACCCTCAACCCGTTTCCGGCGAGAACTGAGGACGCTTCCTCGGCGAATTTCCGGCTGTTTACACGGCAGTCGCGGCAGACGGCGACTTCATTATCGCCGCCGAGCCTTTCGAGTATTATCTCCGCAAACGCCTGCGTCGCCAGGCGGACGGTGTAGATATTCATTCTGTTTGTCCCAAGCGCCATAACGCCGCGCAGGCCGGCCGTGCCGAATTGCAGGCCGCCCGAAAAACGGGACTCGATCTCTCGGCTGTCGGCGGCTATATCGCGCAGCTCGCGCAGCTCGGACTCCGACAGCGCGGGGGAGGCGAGCCATCTTTCATATTCCGCAAAATACTCCGCCGCTGCGCCGCCGTCCGGCGGGACATTCTCTGTATATTCGCCGGTATATTCATCGGTATATTCGTCCGCTTCAAGCAAGGCGCGGGCGTCGTTTAAGCGGCTTCGGGGGACGAAGATATCGACGCCGAAGCTCGGCGCGCCCGTGTAAAGCTCTCCGATAAATCCGTCGCCGGAGGTTTTCGTTATCGCCGGGACTCCGAACGAGCGGAGCATTCCGGCGATGATCTCCGTTTCAAACCCGCGCGCCTCCGTGCGGCACAGCAGAGCCGCCGGCTCGGGCCCGCCGTCCTCGCCGCGCGGCCACGGGATAGCGGCGTCCTTTTTTGAGAATCCGAAAAAGCTCATTGCATCACCTTTCCGCGGCGTTTTATTCCGTCATATTGCCCGTCATATTTTTTGCCGTCAAACCTCATATGTATCACCTGCGCCCACACGCGGCGCTATGTAAAGCCCGACGTCCTTTCCGACTGAAGCCCCGCCGCTCGACAGCACGTCACCGACGGTTCTAAGCGCGAGCTCCGGGGTATTGTTCTCGGTCGAGAGATGCGCGAGTATCAGCGTACCGGCGCCGACCTCGGCTAAGCTCAACGCGAGCCCGCCGCCGGCCTCGTTCGACAGATGCCCGACGTCCGAGGCTATACGTCGCTTTATCATATACGGGTAAGCGCCCTTCCACAGCATTTCACGGTCGTGATTGGCTTCTATCACGGCGACGTTCGCCCCGCGCGCCGCCTTCAGCACCTCGGGCGTGACGATACCGAGGTCTGTCGCGAGAACGAATTTGCGTCCCGCGGCTTCGATCGCGTATCCTACGCTTCCCGGCGCGTCGTGGGACGTCGCGAACGCGCGCACGGACATATCCCGCACGGAAAACTCTACTCCGGGCGAGATGAGCTCTAACTCCGAGCGCGGCGGCATATTGGGAACTATGACGTCAAGCGTTTCGCTCGTCGCGTATATCCGCGAGCGGACGCGCTCGGCCAGCGCCGGTATACCGTTGATATGGTCGCTGTGCGAGTGCGTGACAAGCACGGCCCCGATATCGTCCGGCGTGAGACCGACGCGAGACAGAGCGGAACGCACACGTCTCAGAGATATGCCGACGTCGATCAGGATATGCGCGTCCCCGCTTGAAAGCAGCACACAATTTCCCGAGGATGAGCTCGCAAGCGTCGTGACGCGCATTGCTTATATTGCCATGTCCGACAGCGCCGGGGCGCCGACGCTCGTGATATCCGCGCCGAGCGCGCGCAGCTTGCCGACGACGTCAACGTATCCGCGCTCTATATACCGCACGCCCTCGAGCTCCGTCGTCCCGCGCGCGCAAAGCCCCGCTATGACGAGCGCCGCGCAGGCGCGCAGATCGCCCGCCTTCAGCGGCGCGCCCGTGAGAGACTGCACGCCGTTGATTATAGCCGTTCTGCCCGTGACCTTTATCGACGCGCCCATTTTGACAAGCTCGTCTATATACTGAAAACGCGTTGCGAAGACGTTGTCCGTCACAGTGCTTGTCCCGTCGGCGAGGCACAAAAGCACAGCGGCCTGCGGCTGCATATCCGTCGGGAAGCCGGGGTACGGCATCGCCGTAACGTCGATATTCCTGAAACGCCCGGAGCCGTCGGCTATGACGGACGTGTCGCTCGACTCGAATATCGAAGCGCCCATCTCGCGCAGCTTTCCGGAAATGCACTCAAGATGCTTGGGTATCACATTTTTGATCTCAACGCGCCCGCCTGTGCCGACGGCGGCGGCGATATAAGTTCCGGCCTCGATTTGATCCGGGATTATCGCGTGTGTCCCGCCGTGCAGCTTATCGACGCCGTGTATGCGTATGACGTCCGTGCCGGCGCCGTGAATGTCGGCGCCCATAAGTCCGAGAAACGTCACTAAATCCACGATATGCGGCTCGCGAGCCGCGTTTTCAATAATGGTCGTGCCGCTTGCCGTGACGGCGGCGAGCATGATATTCGCCGTCGCTCCGACCGAGGGTATTCCGTCGATAAATATAGACGCGCCGTGAAGCCGCCCGTCCGTCGTCGCGGTCAGCACGCCGTTTTTGATGCTTATCGACGCGCCGAGCGCCGTAAGTCCCTTAATATGCTGATCAATCTGGCGCGGAGCGCCGAAATTGCACCCGCCGGGCATCGCCACGTCCGCCCTGCCAAAGCGCGAGAGCAGCGCGCCGATCAGATAATACGACGCGCGCAGCTTTCTCATATCGTCGCTCGTCGCGGTGTGCGTCGTGACGCCGGAGCAATCGATCTCATAGGCGCCGCCGCCGGCGTCGCGCACCTCGGCGCCCATACGGCGCAGGATATTGAGATACACGGCGATGTCGGCGACGTCGGGGACGTTTTCAATACGGCACGGCTCGTCCGTCATGATCGTCGCCGGGATTATGGCGCTCGCGGCGTTTTTCGCGCCGCTGATGGTAACGGAACCGCTGAGCGGAATTCCTCCGCGGATTATATAGCCTGACACAGCGCTGTCCTCCATTTAGTAAAAGGTAGTAAAGGTCTGTGATCCTTATTATTACCCGGTTCTGTAATAATTCTGCAATAAACTTGAAATATTTTAACACGAAATTTTCTTTATGGCAAGCTTTTAATGCGAAATATTCTCGGCGGCAGCTTTTTCAGACGCGCGAAACGCGGGAGGCCCTGCTCCGTTACGCGCTCCGGCTCGCCCTGTATCAGGGGGAGGGCGTAATCGATAAATTCCTGTGTTATGTTGTTCCCGGCGGCGTTGATCCATTCGCGCGGCACCGTTTTTTCGTTATTCGCCGCGGTTTCAAGCGGCTGCGTCACGCATTCGCATACATAGTCCGTGCCCGGGACGCGGCGGAGGGCTACCATTTTTCCGCTTTCCCCGCCTACCGCCGCGCGCACGGCGAATTCGCCGACGGCGAACGCCTCGTCTATATCGCGCTTCGACGCGAGGTGCGCCCCGCAGCGCTGCAGCGTGCTGAGCTCTATCGCGCGGACCTTCGCGCCGGTTTTTCGCTTCACGGCGTCCGCCAAAATCGCGGCGAGCCCGCCGAGCTGCGCGTGCATAAAACCGTCCGACGCCGAAACCTTCGCCTCCGACACAAAGCCGCCGTCCTTATACCGCACGCCCTCTGAAACCGCGACAAGGCATTTTTTCTTCTCGCCGTAAACCGCGCTCACATCGCCGATGAAGCGGTCCATATCGAACGGCGTTTCCGGAAGATAGACTAAATCCGGCGCGGCTCCGGACAGACCGGCGAGCGCCGCCGCCCCCGCGAGCCATCCTGCGTGCCGTCCCATCGTCTCTACTATCGCGACGGAGCCGGTGTCGTATACGCAGTTGTCCTTATAAATCTCGGCGACGGACGTCGCGATATACTTCGCCGCCGAGCCGTAGCCGGGTGAATGATCCGTGCCGCACAGATCGTTATCTATGGTTTTCGGGATGCCGAGCACGCGGCAGTCGTAACCGACGGCGGCGAAATACCGGCTGATCTTCGCACACGTGTCCATCGAATCGTTGCCGCCGTTGTAGAAGAAAAATCGGACGTCGTATTTTTTGAAAACTTCTAATATTTTAACATAGTCCGCGTCGGATTCCTCCGCGTTTTTCAGCTTGTACCGGCAGGAGCCGAGCTCTGACGAGGGCGTGTTCGGCAGCAGGGACAGCTCGTATGGATCCTCGAGGCGCATATCGTACAGCTTGTCGTTCAATATTCCGACGATGCCGTTCGCCGCGCCGTATACTCCTGTGATTTCCGGGGCGTCGAGCGCCGTTTTTATGACGCCGTAGGCGCTCGCGTTGATCACCGCCGTCGGGCCGCCTGATTGCGCGAAAACGCACGCGCCTGTTTTAGATTCGGACATTGCGAAAACCTTCTTTCATTATCTGTAATTTAATTTTCCGCTCCGCTTATTGTAGCAGGACCACGGCGTGCGCGGCAATTCCCTCGCCGCTGCCGGTGAAGCCCATGCGCTCCTCCGTCGTCGCCTTGACGCTTATCTGTCCGGCGTCGCAGCCGAGGGCGGCGGCAACGCTTTGCCTCATCGGCTCAATATATTCTGCGAGCCGCGGCGCTTGCAGAACTATCGTTATATCGGCGTTGACGAGCTCATACCCCGCCGCGCGGA
>JAISFB010000067.1 GCA_031263805.1 Oscillospiraceae bacterium | reverse complement strand
AAAACCTCGAGCGTTTTTCCGAGCTGTTTTTCTATAAATCCGGCGCGGGTGCGCGCGCCGGCGGCGCGGAGGGCCTCGGCGCGCGCCTTCTTTTCGGCGTTCGGGAGCTGATTTTCCATCGCGGCGGCGGCGGTGCCCGGCCTTATCGAATACGGGAACACGTGCAGGTCAGAAAACTCGCATTTTTGCAAAAACGCGAGCGTTTCAAGGAATTCGGCTTCGGTCTCGCCGGGAAAGCCGGCTATGACGTCCGCCGTCACGCCCGCGTTCGGGAAAGTCCCGCGCAGACGGGTCACGGCGGCGAAAAAATCCTCCGGCGCGTATTTCCGGCGCATACGCCGCAGCGTCGCGGCGCTTCCGCTTTGCAGCGACATATGAAAATGGTCGCATATCGGCAGCCCGCTTAAAGCGCGGACAAAGTCCGCCGTTACGCGGGACGGCTCCAGCGAGCCGAGACGTATTCGTGCCCCCGGCGCCGCCTGTGAGACGGCGCGCAGCAGACCCGGAAGCGTCTCTCCGCCGCCGAGGTCGAGCCCGTAGGAGCAAATTTCGATGCCGGTTATGACGATCTCGCGAAAGCCCTGCCGGGCAAGGATAGTCGCGCGCGCGACCGCCTCGTCCTCCGCGATGCTCCGCGAGCGCCCGCGGGCGTATGGGATAACGCAATACGCGCAAAAGCAGTCGCAGCCGTCCTGTATCTTCAGCGCGGCGCGGGCGCGCGCCGTCCCGCCGACGGGCAACAACTCAAATTCGCGCGCCGCGGGCGCGGGCGCGTTTTGGATCAAGCCGCGCCCGAGAACGAAGCTTTCAAGCGATTCGGCGAACTCGCGCCGCGCGCCGCTCCCCGCGACTATATCCGCCCCGAGCGCGCGCGCCGCCTCCGGCTCTATTTCCCCGGCACAGCCGCACACGGCGAGGACGGCGCCGGGAAAAAGCCGCTTTAAGCGCCGCGCCGCCTGACGCGACCGGCGTGAGGCCGTCTCTGTCACGGCGCAGGTGTTTACTATAACGGCGTCGCACGGCTCGCCGCGCGCGGCCTCCGAATGGCCCCGCTGCGTAAGCAGCTCCGCGACGGCGCGCGACTCGTATTGATTAACCTTACAGCCAAGCGTTTCGATATAAAATCTCACAGGCGCGCGGCGTTCATTTCAGCGCTCATGCGGCGAAGCGCCGCTATGCCGAACGGCACGGAGAGCAGGAACGTGCAAAGATCGCCTATCGGCGTCGCGAGCTGTATCCCGCGCACGCCGATCAGGGAAACGAGTATCAGCAGCAGCGGTATTTGAAAAAAGCCCTGCCGCGCGAACGACAAAACGCTTGCCGGAAGCGCCTGCCCCGTTGTTTGCAGCGTTGTGTTGCACAGCACGATCCAGCTTGACAGCGGCATAACAAACGCCTGCGCGCGCAGCGAGAAGCGCCCGATCTCTATGACGTCCGGATCGTCCCGGAAAAACGCTATTATATTCGGCGCGAATATGTAGCAGAACGCGCCGACAACGGTCAGCAGAGCGCCCGACGCGATTACGCAAAACAGAAACCCGCGCTTTACGCGGTCAAATCTTCCCGCGCCGTAATTGAAGCCGCACACCGGCTGAAACCCCTGCCCGAGCCCGAGCATAACAGAGCCCGACAGCAGCACGACGCGCGTGACGACGGACACGGCGGCGATCACGGCGTCGCTGAACTCCTTAGCCGAGTTGTTGAGAATTATCGTCGATACGCTCATCATCGCCTGGCGCAAAAGGCTCGGCGTGCCGCCGCGCGCGAGCTCGAAACAGCGGGCGGCGCTCGGGGCGAAGCTTTTTATCGAAATGCGCACGTTGCCACCGCGGAAGCAGCCGGCGAACAGCATTATAAAGCCGACGATCTGGCTTATCATAGTGGCAAGCGCCGCGCCCGCCACGCCGAGGTCTAGGACGAAAATAAACAGCGGATCGAGCGCGATGTTCAGCGCCGCGCCGGAGACCAGACCGATCATACTGAAAACCGCGCTCCCCTGAAACCGCAGCAGATTATTCAGCGCCAGTGAGCTCACCATAAACGGCGCGCCGAGCAGGATATATCGCAGATAATTGACGGCGTAAGGCAAAATCGTAGGCGTAGAGCCGAGCGCGAGAGCGAGCGGCCTTATATATATCGTGCCGAATATCGCGATCAGGCACCCGAACGCGAAAGCGAGAAAAAAGCCCGTGGACGCCATCTTTTCCGCGTCCTCGCGCCGTTTCGCGCCGAGCGCGCGGGAGACAAAGTTGCCCGAGCCCTGCCCGAAGAAAAACCCCGTCGCCTGTATTATCGCCATGAGCGAAAAGCTTACGCCTATCGCCCCCGTCGCCGCCGTACCGAGCGAGCCGACAAAGTACGTATCCGCGGTGTTGTACATCGCGGACACGAGCATTATCATCACAGTCGGCACGGCGAGCTTCAATATGAGCCGTTCGACCGGCTCATTTATCATTTTGTCTAATTTAGCGTCGTCCGTCAAAGAATAGCACTCCTAACTGAGCGTGCGTGCGCGCACGTGGAACGCGGCGTCCGCCGCGACGTCGCGCGTAAGCGCGTACCCCGCGCCCGCAGGCGCGTTAAATCACGCTGTGAGAGCGCGCGCTCACAGCTTCTCGTTCATACTGCCCGTGCGGTAGCCGAGCAGGTCAAGAGCGACGTATGTAAAGCCGAGGTTTTTGAACCGCGTATAAAGGTTTTTCCGTATAAAGCCGTCCTCAAACAGCCGGAAGCCTTCCTCGTCCGTCTCGATGCGCGCGATATCCCCGTGGTGGCGCACGCGAACCTGGCGCAGACCGAGATCAAGCAGCGTCTGCTCCGCTTCGTCAATCGCGCGAAGCTTTTCCCGCGTTATCGTTTCTCCGTACGGAAAGCGCGACGAGAGACACGCGAAGCTCTGCTTGTCAGCCGTGTCGAGCCCGAGCGCGCGCGAGAGCTCCCGGATTTCGGCCTTGTACAGTCCCGCCTCGCGCAGCGGCGAGAGCGCGCCCTGCTCGGCAACGGCGATCAGTCCCGGGCGGTAGTCGCCCTCGTCGTCGAGATTTGAGCCCTCGGCGACGTATGGTATGCCGTTTTCCCGCGCGACGGCCCATATCTTTGTGAACAGCTCGTTTTTGCATATATAGCAGCGGTTTTTCGGGTTTTCCGCGAAGCCGTCGATGTCGAGCTCCTCGGAGTCCACCAAAACGTGGCGGATGCCCTCGCTTTCGCAGAACGCGCGCGCCTCGTTGAGCTCGCGCTCCGGGAAAGAGCACGAGCGGGCCGTCACGGCGATAACATTTTCGCCTATCGCGTCCTTGGCCGTTTTCAGCAGGAATGTGGAGTCCACCCCGCCCGAAAACGCCACAACAAGCCCCGGTAGGGCGGCAAGGTTTTCTTTGAGCTTTAAGTATTTTTCATTTACGGTCGCCGGCATAATAAACCTCCGTTTTTTTATTGTCAGTATACACCGCCGGCGCCTCGCGGTCAATACGCCGCGGACTCAGCGCGGCGGTTTCAGACTTTTATTCCGAGCTCCGCGAGCTGCTTCGGGTCGGCCTCTCCCGGCGCGCCGGACATCAGCTCTGAGGCGTTTTGGACCTTGGGGAACGCCACGACGTCGCGCAGACTGTCCGTCGCGCACATTATCATCGCTATCCGGTCCAGCCCGATGCCCACTCCTCCGTGCGGGGGCGCGCCGTATTTATACGCCTCCGTGAGGAAGCCGAACTTGGCCTCTATATCCTCCGGTGAAAGCCCTAACGCGCGGAACATACGCTCTTGCAGCGCCGGGTCGCTTATGCGTATCGAGCCGGAGCAGAGCTCGGTGCCGTTTACGACGAGGTCGTAGGCCTTCGCCGTGACGCGTCCGGGGTCGGATTCTATAAAGTCAAGCCCGCCGTCGGACGGCATCGTGAACGGATGGTGCATCGCCTCCCATTCCCCTGTGTCGGCGTTTTTCTCGAAGAACGGAAACTCGGTGATCCACAAAAAGCCGTAGCCGTCCGGTATTATCCCGAGCTTTTTCGCGGCGAGAAGCCTCAGCGCGCCCAAAACGGGAAGCGTGACGCCGTCCGGCCCCGCGGCGATCAGCACGGCGTCGCCGCGCTCGCAGCCCGTCTTTTCGATTATCGCGGCAAGAGCCTCGGGGGATACGAGCTTGCCGAACGAAACGGACGGCGCCTCTTCCATCCAGCGGATATAGGCCAGGCCGCGCGCGCCGATACCCTTCGCGTGCTCCGTCAGCTTGTCAATTTCGCGCCGCGTGAGCGCCTCGGCGCCGCCTTTTATGTTGATCGCGCGGACGCTCCCGCCGTTTTTCACCGCGTCGTCAAATACGGCGAAGCCGGAGTCTCGCGCCGCGCCGGATATATCGCAGAGCTCCAGCCCGAAGCGTATGTCGGGCTTGTCCGAGCCGTACCGCGCCATCGCGTCGGCATACGTCAGCCGGGGAAGCGGCGTTTCGAGCTTTACGCCCAAAATCGCGTCGAACAGCTTTACTATATAGCCCTCGACCATCGCCATAACGTCCTCAGCCTCGACGAAGCTCATTTCCGCGTCAATCTGCGTGAATTCGGGCTGTCTGTCAGCGCGCAGGTCCTCGTCGCGGAAGCAGCGGGCGAGCTGCACGTAGCGGTCGAAGCCGGAGAGCATCAAAAGCTGCTTGTATATCTGTGGCGACTGCGGCAGGGCGTAAAAGCCGCCGCGGTGCAGGCGCGAGGGGACTATGTAATCCCGTGCGCCCTCCGGCGTGGACTTTATCAGCATAGGCGTTTCGATTTCCAAAAAGCCGTTTTCGTAAAAATATTCCCGCGTGACGCGGGATATTTCGTGCCGCATGGTCAGATTCCGTTGCAGCGACGGCCTCCGCAGGTCTAAATACCGGTAGCGCAGCCGCAGCTCCTCGTTGACGTTTGTCTTATCGAGAATTTCAAACGGCGGCGTCTCCGCCTCCGATAAGATGCGGAGCTCAGTTACTTCGAGCTCGACCTCGCCCGTCGGCAGCTCGGGATTTTTGGAGCTGCGCTCGCGCAGGACGCCGCGCGCGGCGAGAACGTATTCGTTCCTGACGGAGCGCGCCTTTTCCAAAATATCGCGCGGCGTTTCGTCCCCGAAGGCGAGCTGCAAAATCCCCGCGCGGTCGCGCAGGTCAATAAAAACGAGCTGCCCGAGGTCGCGCCGCCGCTGCACCCAGCCGCAAACTGAAATTTCCGTGCCCGCATCCCCGAGGCGCGGCTCCCCGCAATATTTTGTCCGCTTGAAATTTTTCAGATTCTCCATAAGCCGTGTTTGATCCTTTGGTCTAAAATTATTGCGCCGGAGTCTTATCCTTGACCGGCGGCGCGTTTCTCATCGCCGAGACGCGTTCCTTTATGCCCTCGGTCAGTATCCCGGGGGACGCCGTCGTCTGCTCGCCCGTGCGCATATCGCGCACCGTGATTTTCTCCGCCGCAATCTCATCTTCGCCGAGCAATACGGCGAACGGAACGCCGAGCTTATTCGCGTAGGCGAGCTTCTGCCCGAGCTTTTTGCCCTCGGAATACACCTGAACGCGCAGACCGGCAGCCCGCATCGCCGCCGCGAGCCGCGCCGCCGGGGAAAGCTCCGGCGTCATCGGGATTATAAGCGCGTCGCAGGGCGCGGAGACCGCCTCGGGATTCAGCAGCCCCGCGTCGTCGAGGATAAAGAACAGCCGCGACAGGCCTATCGACATCCCGACGCCGGGCAGACGCTTTTCGGTGTAATACCCCGCCAGATCGTCATACCGCCCGCCGGAGCAGATAGAGCCCACCTCCGGGTGCGCCGTCAGCGTCGTTTCGTATACGGAGCCGGTGTAATAGTCGAGCCCGCGGGCTACGGATAAATCAATTTTACAGTGCGTTTTCGGGACGCCGAGGTCCTCCATAAGCCGCGTGACCTCGCGCAGCTCCGCGGCGCCCGAGTCAAAGGTCTCAGAGCGCCCGGCGTATTTATCGAGGAACGCCAAGGCGTCGCCCGCGCCCGAGACGAATTCGATAATATCATCGGCGGCCTCCGGGGGCAGCGATAAGTCGTCCGTCAGCAGCGCGCGGAGCTTGCCGGCGCCGAGCTTATCGAGCTTGTCGACGGCGCGCATAATGTCGCCGGAGCGCTCGGAGAGCCCCAAAAGCTCAAAAAAGCCGTTCAACACCTTTCTGTTGTTCAGCCGTATGACGAAGCCGTCTAAACCGAGCGCGCGGAACGTGCTGTAGACGACGCTCGGTATCTCCGCCTCGCTGAAAATCCCGAGCGAGCCGTCGCCCACGACGTCGATATCCGCCTGATACAGCTCGCGGTAGCGCCCGCGCTGGGGGCGCTCGCCCCTGTATACTTTTCCGATTTGAAAGCGGCGGAACGGGAACGCGAGCGCGCCGTAATTCGCCGCCGAGTATTTCGCCAGCGGGACGGTCAGGTCGAAGCGGAGCGCCAAATCGTGCTCGCCCTTCGTAAAGCGGTAAATCTGTTTTTCCGTTTCGCCGCCGGCTTTGGCTAAAAGCACCTCCGCCGACTCTATGGCCGGCGTGTCGAGCGGGGCGAAGCCGTAGGACTCAAAGCTCGCGCGCACGCGCGCCGTCATAAGGTCAAAAACCGCCTGCTTTTCAGGCGGCAGCTCCATAAAGCCGGAAAGCGTCCGCGGCTTTACGCGCTGCGTATTTTGCGTTTTGATAAGAACGACCTCCAATAAGCTATTTTTTCTAAGCTATTTTTTCGGATTCACTATATCCCGCCAGCCGAGATCGCCGCGCATTAAGCCCTGTATCAAAACCTCCGCCGTCGCTATGTTAGACGCGAACGGGACGCTGTACCTGTCGCACAGCCTCGAAATTTCGTTGACGGTCTCCGCGCCCTGCTCAAAATCCGGGTCGCAGAAAAACAGCACGAGGTCGATTTCGTTATAAGCGATCCGCACGCCTATCTGCTGCGCGCCGCCCATCGACGCGGTGAGATAGAGCTCTACGGGCAGCCCGGTCGCCTCGCGGACAAGCCTGCCCGTCGTATCCGTCGCGCGGAGAGAATGCCGGGACAGTATGCCGCAATACGCCATGCAAAACTGCACCATAAGCTCTTTTTTCCTGTCGTGCGATAACAGCGCGATATTCATAAACCGATCCTCCGCAATAATTTTTAGCGTCCGCCGCCGGTCATATCGGCAGATCCTCGCCGCGCAGCCGCCGCGCCGCGTCAAGGAAGTCCCGCGCCGCGCCGCCGCGGGCGTACAGCACAAGCGGCGTTTCAGCCGCCGCCGCCATAGTAACGGCCGCGTTTTCCCGGACGATCCCGATGAGCCTCGCCCCCGCGAGGTCGATAACGTCGTCCGCCGTGACTCCGAGCCGCCGGGCGGCCCGCCTGTCAAACCTGTTGATAAGCAGCCTTGAGTCCGAAATGCCCATACCGCGCAGCGTCTCGGCCGTCCGCTCAGCGCCGCGCACGCTCGCCTTGTCGCCGAGCGAGACCACTACGGCCCCGTCGGCGCCCGCCGCCGCGCGCATAAAGCCGACGCCCAGCCCGGCGGGGGAATCCGCAATTACGAACTCAAAGCTCTCCCGAGCCTCGCCGAACATCGCCGCCATCGCGTCCGCGTCGAGCTCCGACGGGGAGCGGCGCGCCGGGGCGGAGATAAAAAACAGATTCGGTATCTGCGGGTGCTCCCGCGCGGCGTCCCGTACGCAAAGCCGCCCTTCGGTCACGTCGGAAACGTCCGTCACGGCGAATTCGCTCATACCGAGCGAAACGTCAAGGTTCCGCAGTCCCGCGTCGCAGTCCACGGCGAGCGTTTTGTGCCCGAGCGCGGCGAGACAGGACGATACGGCGGCGGCGGTAGTGGTTTTCCCCGTACCGCCCTTGCCGGAGGTTATGACGATAACGCGCCCCACGGCCGCACCCCCTCTGCTATACCGCTTCATTATATACAATGTCAGTGTATAATACAAGATGTATTTTTGAGCTCCTGTTTTGCGCGCGCACGTTTAATCGCCTTACTGCATAATATACGATAAAATACAGCGGCATTGGGGGAGTGGATATGAAATTCGCTGTAATAGGCGGCGATATGCGGCAGGCGCGGCTTGCCGAGCTGCTGCACAAGGACGGACACGACACGCGCGCCTTCGCGCTTGAGAAAATACGCCTGTCAGAAGGCGCGGCGCAGGAGACGACGGCGAAGCGCGCCGCCGAAGGCGCGGACTGCGTCATTCTTCCGCTGCCGCTCCAATCGCGCGAGGGGATGCTGACGGCGCCGCTTTCCGGCGGCTTACATACGGTCAGAGAGGTGCTCTCGGCGCTTTCTCCGGGGCAGCTTGTGCTGGCCGGGCGCGCGGACGGCGCTTCGCGCGAGCTTTTCTCGTCAATGGGCATTGAGTTCACCGACTATTTCGAGCGCGAGGAATTGGCTGTCGCCAACGCCGTCGCCGCCGCGGAGGGCGCCGTCGGGCTCATAATGCAGGAAACCGCGATAACGGTTTGGCGCGCGAGGACGCTTGTCATAGGCTTCGGCAGGATCGGCAAGCTGCTGTGTCACCGGCTGCGCGGTCTCGGCGCGCGCGTGACCGCGACGGCGAGAACACAGGCCGATCTCGCGTGGATACGCGCCTACGGCTACGAAGCGCTTGAAACGGCGGCGCTCGACGGGTGTCTCGCAGACTTTGATGTCATCGTGAACACTGTCCCCGCGCGCGTGATGAACGAGGCGCGACTTAAAGAAGTCGGCGCGGAGCGCCTCTGCCTTGATCTGGCGTCAAAGCCGGGCGGGATCGACTTCACCGCGGCGTCTAAACTCGGCGTGCGCGCGATGTGGGCGCTGTCGCTTCCCGGAGAGGTCGCGCCAGTCACGAGCGGCGAGATAATCCGCGATACGATCTATAATATTTTGAGGGAAAAAGGGGTGGCGGTGTGAAAACAGCGCGCGTGGGCTTTGCTATGTGCGGCTCATACTGTACGTTCGATAAAGCGATCACGGCCCTGGCGGAGCTGCGCGAAATATACGCTGACATAACTCCGATAATGTCCGAAAGCGCCTACACGACCGATACGCGCTTCGGCGCCGCGCGCGACTTCGCCCGCCGCGCCGCGGAAATATGCCAAAAACCCGTGGTACATACAATAACGGACGCGGAGCCAATAGGCCCGAACGCATCCCTCGATATACTTATAATAGCGCCCTGCACGGGCGGCACGCTGTCAAAAATAGCTTACGGCATAACGGACACGTGCGTAACGATGGCCGCGAAAGCCCACCTGCGCAACGGCCGCCCCCTGCTGATAGCGATCTCGACGAACGA
>JAISFB010000033.1 GCA_031263805.1 Oscillospiraceae bacterium | reverse complement strand
TCACGTTCGTATATGTCTCGTTCAATGTGCCTTTGCGCATGGTTTCGATTGCGCCGATCTCGGCAATGATGCTCTCGCGCCTGTGCATCAGTTCTGTAATATTCATGTTGACAGCTCCTTGTATCTAATATTGTAGCCCGGTTACTGCAATATTATACCGTCTTCTCCCTCTCCTGTCAACCTTTCCTTCGTGCCCTATTTTTGTGTCGTGCACCCCGCCGCACCCGCCTATTGTAACGCCCGAAAAAATCTGATATAATTCCGATAAAGAAAATCATAGCAACGGGGGGCGGAACATGCCGGGACTGATAAGCGGCGAATCCGATTTGATGATACTAATACTGTTCGCGCTGCGCAAGCTCGGTTTTCCGGCGACGCTTGAGACCATCGCGGAGCTGACAATGAGCGCGCCCGGCCTGCGGAGCGTAACTTATTTCGACGTGGCGTCCTGCGCCGATTCCCTCGTAAAAACCGGGCATTTAGAGCTTTCCGGCGAAGAATTTTCGCTGACGGAGCGCGGTATCCGCAACGGCGAGGCGACGGAGACGGACATCCCCTTTTCCGTCAGGCAGCACACGGAGAGCTCGGCGCTCGAAGAGCGCGCAAAATCCGAGCGGCGCAGCCTTATCAAAACGTCGCGCGCGATACGCCGGGACGGCGGTTACTCGGTCGAGCTTTCGCTGTCGGACGGGAAGAACGAGATATTGTTCCTGCGCGTCGCCGCGGCAAGCGAAGCGCAGGCGGAAAAGACCGAGCGCACGTTCCTCGAGCGCGCGGAGCGCGTGTTCGGCGCGATAATCGGGGAATTGTCCGATTGACGCGGTCAGTTGAACGTCCCGTCGGAGGCGAGGAATATCGCGTCCACCGCCTCACGCAACGCGCGGTTTTCGCGCAGCTTCAGCCCGGGGTCCCGCGCGAGGACGGTATCCGCCGCGCGGCGCGCGTCCCATACTGTCCCCGCCTCGGCGCCCTGCTCGATAAAGCGCGAGGCCGGTATCCCGTGCTGGCGGGAGCCGAAGAAATCGCCGGGGCCGCGCTGACGCAGATCCGCCTCCGCGATCTCAAACCCGTCGTTCGTCCCGCGGAGAATATCGAGCCGCTCGCGGGATTTTTCGCCGTCCGCGCCGCGCATCAGCACACAATAGGATTGATGCTCGCCGCGCCCGACGCGCCCGCGGAGCTGGTGGAGCTGAGAAAGGCCGAAGCGGTCGGCGTTTTCGATCACGATGAGCGCCGCGTTCGGCACGTCCACGCCGACCTCTATTACCGTCGTCGCCACGAGGATGTCCGTTTCGCCGGAGATGAACGACGCCATAGCGGCGTCTTTTTCGCGCGCCTTCATAGAGCCGTGCACGAGACCGACGGAAAGCTCCGGGAAAATCTCGCTCTGCAGCTGCTTTGCGTATTCGCGCGCGCGCTTGAGGTCGGCGCCCAAGTCGCCCGTGCCGGGCGACCGCACTTCAATTCCCTCGCCGCCTGTGCCGGGCATATCAGCTTCTTCGACGGCGGGGCAGACGAAATAGACTTGGCGCCCCTCTGATACAAGGCGGCGCGCGAAATCGTAAATGCGTCGCCGCAGCCGCTCTCCGGCTGAATACGTCATAACGCTTTTCCGGCCGGGCGGCAATTCGTTCAATTCCGAGACGTCGAGGTCGCCGTATAAGATCAGCGCGAGTGTCCGCGGTATCGGCGTAGCCGACATAACAAGCACGTGCGGGGACTCGCCCTTTTGCCCGAGCGCCGCGCGCTGCCCGACGCCGAAGCGGTGCTGCTCGTCCGTTATGACGAGCGCGAGGGCGCGAAAGTCCACGCCCTCCGATAAAAGCGCGTGGGTGCCGACGATAACGTCCGTTTCTCCCGAGACAAGCGCCTCTCGCGCGAGCCGCTTCGCCTTCACCCCGAGCGAGCCTGTAAGCCGGCCGACGCGGACGCCAAGCGGCGACAGAAAATCCTCGAACGTGCGGAAATGCTGCTCGGCAAGCAGCTCGGTCGGCGCCATAAATGCGGTTTGAAAGCCGTTTTTAGCGACGGTCCACGCGAGCGCCGCCGCGACGAGCGTCTTGCCGGAGCCGACGTCCCCCTGCAACATCCGCGCCATAACGCCGCCGGAGGCAAGATCCCGCGCCGCCTCGTCAACGGCGCGCTTTTGCGCCGCGGTAGGCTCAAACGGCAGCGCGGAGTAAAATTCTCCGAAGCCCTCCGAGATGATAGCTTGGCCCGAGGACGAACCGCGCTCCGCCCGCCGCCGCCTTGCGGTTACGGAAAGCACGAAAAGGTCCTCAAAGATAAGGCGCCGCCGCGCGATTTTCAGTGACTCGAAATCCTTTGGGAAATGGATGTTTTCATACGCGAAGCGCGCGGCCGCAAGGCCGTATTCCTCGCGGACGGAGCGAGGCAGAGAATCCGGCACAGCGTCGCCGCACAGCTTCAGCGCCAGCGCGACGGCGTTTGAAACGGAGCGCATATTGAGCCCGGCCGTCATACGGTATATCGGCGTGACGCGGCCGATTTTCACAGGATTTCCGTCGCCGTCGCGCTCAAAAACAGGGTTCGTCATCAAGGCGGCGCCGCCGGCGCGAAGTATCTTTCCGTAAAACAGATACGTTTCGCCGGCCGATATGGCGTCCTTGACATAGGACTGATTAAAAAAGCGGACGTTCATCATCCCCGTGTCGTCGTAAACGCGCAGCAGCGCTATCTCGCTGCCCCGGGTCGTGCGCGTCAGGCGCGGGGAGTCGGACGCTACGGCGCGGACGGTGACGCTTTCGCCGTCGGACAGCTCCGCGATTTTTTTGAAAACGGTGCGGTCCTCATAGTCGCGCGGGAAATAGCGCAGCAGCTCGCGCAGCGTAACGACGCCGAGTTTTTTGAAAAGGCGCGCGCGGGCCTCGCCCACGCCTTTCAGGTATTTTATTTCTTTATTGAGCTCGCTCACGCCGAAAGCTTGCCGAGCCCGCGGCGTATGGCGGGCGCCGTGACCGCGGCCACTGCAATTTTCACAGCGTCGCCCGGCAGAAACGGCGCGACGCAGACGGCGAGCGCATACGAAAGCGCGCTGCCCGTGCTGACGACGAACCAAGCCGTCCCCAGCGCGTACAAGGCCGCCGTTCCCGCTATCATCCCGACGGGATACATGATCCCGATAACTCGCCCGCCGCCCCGCCGCGCCCCGACCGCGGGGAATATACCCGACATAAAAGCGAGCGGGATATATCCGAGAATATACCCGCCGGTGACGCCGACAAGCTTCTGAACGCCCCCCGAAAAGCCGGTGAACACCGGAAGCCCGGCGGCGCCGAGCAGAATGTACACAAAAACGGCCAGCGCCGCCCTCCCACGCCCTAGCACGCCCGCCGCGATATATATCACCAAAGTGGCAAGCGACACCGGCACGGGCCCGACCGGAAGCGAAAGCGGCGCGACGGCGCAAAGCAGCGCCGTGAACACAGCCGTTTGAACGAGAGCTTTAATTTTCAAGATTCAGTGATACCTCCCCGTAAAAAAGCTTTTCGGTTTTGCCGCCGCGGCTGACGAGCAGACGGAAATCGTCGTCGATGCCGAGGACCTCCGCGGTATACGGAGCCTCCGTCCCGGACGCCGTCACCGCCACCCGCCGGCCCGTCAGAACAGAGCGCGAGCGGTATTTCTCCAAAAGCCGCGGCATATTTTCCGGCGATTGAAAAGAAAGAAAGCGGCTGACCGTCTCTCCGATATATTTTTCCCGCGAAAACGGCGGCGGAGAGAGCGTCATAGCTCCCGCGTTCGTCAGTTCTGGCGGGAAACCGCCCTCGGGCGGCGAGATGTTGGCGCCTATTCCGAGTATAACATAAAATCCGGCGTTTGAAAACGCCTCGGCGAGTATTCCCACCGCTTTACGCGAGCCGACATAAACGTCGTTCACCCACTTTATCCCGGTATCAACGCCGAAAAGCGCCTCGCACGCTTCCGCCGCCGCGACAGCCGCCGCCGCCGTGACGCGCGCCGCCGAAAAATCGGAAGCGCCGGGGCGCAGCAGCAGCGAAAAATACGCCCCTGTGCCGGCGGGGGCGAAAAACGCGCGACCGCGCGTCCCGCGTCCCGCCGTCTGCTCCGCCGCCGCGAGCAGAGTATGCTCCGGGGTGCCCCGGGCGGCGAGCTCCGAGAGCTCCGTATTCGTCGAACCGGAAAGCTCGCGAAGTATCGGAGAAATTCCGGGCGGAAGACAGCGCGCGAGTTCTTTTTCGGACAGCGGAATTATACGGCTCCGCCGGGCGGGGGATGCGGCATCAAAGGGCAAAGTCATACGGTTCCGCCGGCGGGCGGTTCCCACATAACGACTGAGTTTTTGCCGCCGGCTTTCGCGGTGTACAGCGCCTCGTCGGCGCGCAGCGTCAGGTCTGTTATGCCACATTCGTCGGCGTTTCGGGCAAGCCCGGCGCTTATCGTCACGCCGATGACTTTGCCCATATATTCGCACGCGTAGGCCGCGACCTCGCGCCGTATGCGCTCCGAGAGGTTGAGCACGCCGGGCTCGTCAATGTCCGTGATGATCAGCATAAATTCCTCGCCGCCCCAGCGGGCGAGTATGTCGTACGGGCGCACCGTCTGCTTCATCGTCTGCGCCACGCCGCGAAGCACGGCGTCCCCGGCGAGATGGCCGTGGACATCGTTGACGTCCTTGAAATCATCGATATCCACCATCATAAAATAGTACGGCGTTCCGGTGCGGCGGGCGCGCTCTATTATCGGCGCCGCGATCTCGGAGAAGTGACGGCGGTTGTACAGCCCCGTGAGCGTATCAATATACGCCGCTTCCTCTAAGCGTTTTACGAAATTTTCGGATTCCGTCACGTCGCGTATGAG
>JAISFB010000208.1 GCA_031263805.1 Oscillospiraceae bacterium | reverse complement strand
AGGCCCCGCCAAACGCGGAAATATTAGAGCAAAACCCGTACAAAGCGGCGTTTATGATCCCAAAGGCGGAGAGCGGCGCGGCGCTCTCGGACATGATGAAACGCTACGCGCCCTCTGACATCGCGGTCGAAGAAGAGGATATAGGCGCGGTGGTGGAACGCATTTACGCGGGAGGCGGCACGCTGTGAAAAAGTATTTTGCGGTGGCAAAAACGCTGTTCAAGGCGCAGCTTGTATACCGTTTCGATGTCGCGATGACCGCGCTGGAAATCGCGGGGCGCGTCCTGTTCGCGTGGCTGCTGTGGGGCGCGGCGTTTGCCGGGCGCGAGACAATAGGCGGCTTCGCTCTTCCGGATATGATGCTTTACTATGTCATAAGCGCGTTTCTCGCGTCGCTCGATATGTCCGGCGGCGTAAGCCGCGAGGTGTCCGACCGCATCCGCGGCGGGACGTTTTCAAAGTTTATGGTAATCCCCGCCAACGCGCAGTGGCATTTTTACGCGCAGACTATGGGCGCATCCGCATATTACGCCATATTCGGCACCACAGTCACGCTGATATGCGCGGCACTTTTCCGCATAAAGCCGCTGTTTACCGCAAGCCCGGCGGCGGTCATCTGCGCCATCATACTCATTCCGCTCGGGCTGACGTTTATGGTGTGCTATCATTATTTCATCGGGATACTCGCGTTCAAATTTCAGGACATCGGTTTCTTTCTGCACGTTCAAAGCGCGCTGCTGGAGTTCGTCACGGGCGGCGTGGTCCCGCTGATCTTGCTGCCCGGGCGCGTAATAGACGCCCTGCGTTTTTTGCCGTTCACGCACACGGTTTACACGCCGACGATGCTGCTTATGGGAAAGACGGACGCGGCGGAAGGCTTTTTCGCGATATGCACTCTGGCGGCGTGGACTCTCGCGATGGCGGCGGCGAATCATTTTGTATACAGAAGGCTCAGGATCAAATACGACGGGGTGGGAATATGATCGCAAACTTGAAATTCATAGGCTTGCTGATAAAGCTGAAGCTCTCGCATATGATGGTGTTCCGCCTGAGTTTTTTCGGCGCGTTCTTCTCGGACGCCGCTTTGTTTGTCATGCAGCTTGCGGCGTTTCAGGCGATATACGGACAGGTTGACGCGATAGGCGGTTGGAGCCGCGGGCAGATGCTCATCTTCATCGGCACGTTTTCTATGATAAACGGGCTGAGTATGCTTATATGCTTCTTCGGTATAGTAAATATACCGGACAAAATCCGCGGCGGCGACCTGGATCTATACCTTACAAAACCCGTCAATCCCCTGCTGCGCCTGACTTTTGAAAACATCAATCTCGGCTCCGCGCCGCTGCTGTTCTTGAGCGGCGGCATCGTCGCGTACGGCGCGGCGGTCGAGGGCGCCGCCGTTACAATGCCGCTCATTCTCGCGTATTCCGCGCTTACGCTGCTGATGGCGCTGCTGTATTACGATATTGACCTGATAATGCGCACACTGCCGTTTTTCTTCATCGGAACAAACGCAATCAACCGAATGACGGACGCGCTGGTAATACTGAACTTCAGAGTACCCGGCGTTATCTACAAGGGCGTGTTCAAGGTGCTCTTCTGGTTCGTGCTGCCCTACGGCATAATGGCGACCGTACCCACGCAGGCGCTCACCGGAACGCTGACGCCTTTAGGATTGTTATATGCGCTCGGAATAGTCGCGCTGTTCACGGCGTTCGCGCTGCGGTTCTGGCGGTTTGGATTGACGAGGTACAAGAGCGCGAGCAGTTGAGGCGGTGGGGTGGGGAGATCACAAACGAAAGATTGACCGCTCGTACTGCACGTGTTATGATGTGTTAGAAGCAAAGATTAAATATTTAGAAATTTTATGAGGAATCAAATGACTGTCACACAATCAAAACTCACCCGCTGACGGGGGATGACGCCGCAGCCGGTGAAATGGGATGACACATACCGCTGGATGGTGATTGACACCGCCATACATTGCCCGGTACAATTCGATCCGATGCGATTTGCAAAACCGGGAATAGTTCGGACAGGGAGATGAAACAGGCTCCCTTGAAGCAGGAAGCGGAAGTATTCGCCGCCTCAAGAGGGCGGCGGAGAATCGACAATGCCCCGGGCGACCGCGCCGGGGATTGTCTCGGCTTGATGAAGCCCGTCGGGGTGCGTTGGCACAGCAAAAAG
Organism: Oscillospiraceae bacterium; assembly: GCA_031263805.1. Taxonomy (GTDB): domain Bacteria; phylum Bacillota; class Clostridia; order Oscillospirales; family Oscillospiraceae; genus JAIRRO01. The sequence goes on along the minus strand of JAISFB010000208.1, from coordinate 2,396 downwards.
GGCTGGCAAATCATTCACCGCTGCGAGAAATGCGGAGCGGAAAAGGTCAACCGAGCCGCGACGGACACCGCGCAGCCGGACGACCTTGAAATCATCAGAAAACTAAGCGCAAAGGGAGGCGCCGGCGGGAAAAAGTATTGACACCCGAAACGCTCGGCGCTATAATTCGTAAAAACACACGAAGCGGCGGCGCGCGATACGGAGCGATGTGATCGCGCGACGAAAAGGAGGCTCAAGCCGTGGTAACACCAAAGATATTCAGAATCACCGCAAACGTCATTTACGCCGCGGGCGTGCTCATCGTGCTGTACCTGATAGGCGTCTTCGTGTTCGAGCCGGGGATACGTCCTTACGATCCGTATGCGATGATATCGTTCACAGAGCGGCAGAGCACGGTTATTATCCTCGCCGCGGGCGTGTTCCCGATGGCGGTGGCGTGCTTGATGGTTTACATTGCCAACGGTATCAGGGATAGCCGGCGCCGGAACCGGAATCTTTTGCTGATATCCCTGCCGCTGCTTGTCTGCGCGGTATGCCTTTTTGACATTGCGGTCGCTTTCGCGCTGGGGTCAGTCGGCGTCCCTTACTCGTGGGAGAACGCGCCGATGCTCGTCTTAAAAACGGCGCTCACCATCCTTCGGGCGGTGTTGTAAACGTATGGGCGTATTCGGGGCGCGAGAGGGGCGCGCGTCAGGACTTCGGGCGAGTTAAAAAAATAATTGCTTTTTTTTTTTTTTCTGATATAATGGGCTCCATAATAAGCAAAAAATAATTCAGATTTTTAGGGGTTGCGTTTATGTCAAAATATATCGACACTGCCGGGGGCCTTACGCGCGTGGGCGGAAATATGGCCCTTTACAAGAAGCTGCTGGGAAAATTCAAAGACGGAAGGTACTGCGAGCAGCTTGACGAGCTGCTGAAGTCCGGGGATACCGCGGGCGCGACGGCGATGGCGCACACGCTGAAGGGTGTCGCCGCCAACCTCTCTCTTTCGGAGGTACACGCGCTGTCGCTGCAAATTGAAACCGCGTTGAAAAACGGAGACCCGTGGGAGCAGCTTCTGCCGCAGCTCACCGAGGCCGCGAACACGACGCTCAAGGAAATTGATGCGCTGTGATTATGCGCCGCGCCTGCGGCGCGGACGTTTGATTGAATGTGCGTGCGCACACGGGGAAGGCCGAGCGTTGCGCGGCGGACGCGATGAGAGCGCTCCCCGTCGCGGCGTCAGTCGCGTTCCCCGCGCCCGCACGGCGCGTTTAATCAGACGTCCGCGCGCCCAAGGGCGCGCGGCGGCGGTATCTCTATATAGAGATACCGATATAAATCAGTTTTTTGTGGGGCAATCAGTATGAAAGATTTAGTTTTGATCGTTGACGACGTGGATATCAACCGTATACTGCTCGCCAATATTCTTGAGGACGAATACGATACGATCGAGGCCGCCGACGGCCCGGAGACGCTGGACATCCTGTTCAAGCAAAATATCAGGCCGACCGCGATACTTCTAGACATCGTGATGCCGGGAATGGACGGCTTCGAGGTAATCCGGGAGATAAAAAACAACCCGGAAACCGAAAAGATACCCGTCCTGTTCATCACAGCGGCGGTGGACGGCGAAAGCGAGTCGCGCGGCCTTAAATCCGGCGCCGCCGACTATATTTCCAAGGAATTCAACGCGGACGTCGTAAGAACGCGGCTCCGCAACCACATCAGCCTCGCACGGTATCAAAACGAGCTGGAATCCCTCGTCGAGATAAAAACCGCGGAGCTTACGCGTACATACGACCAAATGCTCGAGGCGTTCGCCACGCTCGTCGAGTACCGCAGCCTCGAATCCGGCACGCACATAAAGCGCACAAGTATGCTCTCAGAGCTTATGATAAACAGGCTTATGTCCGACCCGAAATACCGCGAATATATGTCAGACACCGGCGTCACGCCCGCCAAGGCGCACTCTATCGTCCGCGCGACAAGCCTGCACGACATCGGGAAAATCGGCATCACCGACGCGATACTTCTAAAGCCGGGCCGCCTCACCGAGGAAGAATTCGAGGAAATGAAAAAACACACCGTCATCGGCGGCAAGATAATCGACGGGATGCTCGAAACCTTCGGGGACAGCGCCGGCTATCTTTCATACTGCCGCGAAATCGCGTATTACCACCACGAAAGATGGGACGGGCTCGGCTATCCCACGGGCCTCTCCGAGAAGGACATCCCGTTTTCGGCGCGGCTGCTGTCTATCGTAGACGTGTACGACGCGCTTGTGAATCAGCGTTGCTATAAGCCCCCGTTTTCGCACGAGGAAGCGATGAGCATAATCACGGAATCGCGCGGCAAGCAGTTTGACCCCGTGCTCGTGGACGTTTTCGTCGAAACGGCGGACAAGTTTGAAA
>JAISFB010000125.1 GCA_031263805.1 Oscillospiraceae bacterium | reverse complement strand
CACAACGGGCAAAGCCCGTTTGCCGCGCCGCGCCGCGCAGGCGCATAATGCGTATACAATAAGCGCTGTGGCTTATTCGCCGCGCAGGACGACGGCGGGATCGACGTCCGTTGCGCTTCTTACGGGGGCGAGACAGGCGATGCCCGTCACCGCGACGGAGGCGGCCAGCGTCGCCGGGATAAGCGCCGGGAGCCATGCGATGCGGCTGTGGAACACATTGACGCTTACGATCTGCGCGAACGCGAAGCCGAGCCCGGAGCCCAAGAGTCCGCCCAAAGCGCCCAGCAGCACGCCCTCTCCCAAAAACTCTCCTATAACGCTCGCGTCCGCGGCGCCGAGAGCTTTTTTTAGCCCGATCTCGCGCCGCCGTTCCGTGACGACCGCCGTCATAGTCGTCGCGACGCAGATCATAGTCAGCAAAAGCACGATAGCGGTTACGAGATACACAAGCGCTTGCAGCTTTGACAGTACGGCGCCTTCTGACTGCGTAACGCGCTTTACAAGCCGCGGCGCGACGCCGGGGACGCTTTCCTCAATACGTTCCGCCACGGCGCGGAGCTCCGCTTCCTGGGCGGATATGCTGCATTCGACGACGTCGTAAGCTCCGTCTCCGATCAGCGCCGTTAAGTCTTCGAGAGAAATGAATATGAACGCCTCTTCGCTGCCGCCTGTCTGGACTATGCCGGACACTGTGAAGCTGCCCGTAAAGCCGGCGCCCTGCGCATCGGAGCCTGTCAGGGTAAACTCGCTTCCCGGGGGCAGGCGGATGGCGTCCGCGACTTCCTGGCCGATCAGTGCTTCGCCGGATTTATCGGGCCACGCGCCGTTTACGTACCAATACGGGCTGGCTTTTTTTGCTTCTGAAAGCCGCGTGCCGGCTATCATGAAAGGCTGTTCGTTTATCTTCGCGGGCGCGTACCGGTAAGGCGCTACGCCGACGACGCTTTCGCTCGGGAAAACGCCGACGGCAAGCTCCATAGCTTCCGCCGACAGCGCGGCGCCTGATGGGACAAGGATCAGGTTTGCGCCGTAAGAGCGGAACTCACGGCCCATTTGCCGCGGGATGTCATAATACACCGTTACAAGCCCGGAGAGCACGGTTGCGCCTATCGCCACGGCTAAAAGAGCCGTGAGCATACGCGAGCGCCGCCTTATCAGCGAGCTGACGATCATTTTCAAATAAAACCCGCGTTTTTTCATTGATGCAAAACCTCCGCCGGGCGCAGCGAGAGAATATACCGTATCGCCGGCGCGCTCCCCGCCAGCGTAACAGCAAAGACGAGCACCGCGATGATAGGAACGACCATCGGCCGAATTTCAATTGCCGAGCCGAAGACCGACTGCCCGATCATCTGCGTAAACCCGATGCCTGCAAAGTATCCCGCGACGCCGCCGACGGCCCCGATGATCATTATTTCCGTCAAAATCAGCCGCGAAACGGGCCCGCTGTTCGCGCCGACGGCTTTCAGCAACCCCAGCTCGCGGCTGCGCTCCATCACCCCGGCAGTTACTAAGTTTGAAATGCCGAGCGCCGCGCCGACAAGGCTCAAAACAGTTATCAGCAGCATCAGAAGCCGCGTTTTTTCCAGTATCGCGCCCTCTGACTCGGCGACCTGGCGGATCGGCTTTGAGACCGAATCTGTCAAAACCTCGTCTATTTGATAGCAAATGGCGCTTACGTATGCCGTGCAATACCACGTTTCCCAGTCCTTGATAGACAGGCTGTTCGGATTCTGCGCTGCGCGGCGCGAAAGCTCATTATCCGGCGTCGTCAGCGCGACGACCTCGGCGCGGCTGACAAGCCCCGCGCGCCCCGACAACTCCTGCGCCAGGGCCAGCGGCGCGAAAAGCCGCTCATCCTCGTCGCTTCCGGAGTTGAAAACGCCTTTCACGGTCAGCTCGGCGGCCTTGCCCCCGTAAACGACAGCGAGCTTATCTCCCGGAGCTATCCCGAGTCTCCGTGCGAGAAGGCTCCCCGCCATCACGGCGCCAGTATCGGAGTCCGCGACCCACTCCCCGGACACCTCCCACCAGTTTTTCATGTTTTTCATCCCCGTGTCAAGCGTCTCGCCCGTCGGCAGGTCTAAACGGCGGGAAAACCAGGCGCCCGTGAGCGCAATTTCGCCGGAATCGCCGCCGGGGACGCTTACTTTCACGTCGAGATACGGCGTAAAGTCCACGATGTTAAACGCCCAGAAAATCGTCTTTATATTCCCCAGCTCGCTTTCCAGCAAAAATTTATCCGACACGCCGGAGCCGCTGTCCACACCGTAAAGATCGCTCAGAAGCGAGGCGCCCTTTGGCACAACATTTATGTTCGCGCCGTAGGTTTTCAGCTCCTGGTTCACCTTGTCCCCGACGCCGAGCATAACGCCGAGCATCGCTGTCGAAAGCGAGGCGCCAAGGGCTATCGTGAACGCGATCATCAGCATCTTGCCTTTTCGACGGAAAATCGCGCCTTTTACCATCCGCCAGAACATCTTTATCCGGGCCTCCTTTGTGGCTTATATCTTAGAATGTCCGTTTCCCACCCGGCATTTAACGTGCGTGCGCGCACGGGGAACGCCGCATTCGCGGCGACGTCGCGCCTGTGGCGCGTTACCTGTGCCCGCAGGCACGTTAAATCATACGTCCGCATCCAGCAAGGTGCGGCGCCGCGTGCGCGCACGGGGAACGCCGCATTCGCGGCGACGTCGCGCCTGCGGCGCGTTACCTGTGCACGCGTCGCGTACTCGAATCTCCGTCCACACCCACGGTGTAGGCGTCTCGATTCGTCTTAACCAAAAACGTAAGCCCACCGAAAAGTCCGCATCCACCGTCCCCCCTTTGAGGGGGTTCCCAAAGGGGGATCTCCCCCTTTGGCGGTTCTTTCCCTGAGAGAGTGATTGCACATGCTGCGGCGTCGCGCCTACGGCGCGCCATAACAATGCCGTCGCGCAATAGCGCGACAGACACGGCGCGGAACGCGCCGACGTCGCCGCTTTGCGGCGCTCCCCGTCCCCGCAGGGACGTTTAATCATACACAACGGGCAAAGCCCGTTTGCCGCGCCGCGCCGCGCCGCGCAGGCGCATAAAGCGCATACAATAAGCGCGAAGCGTGTGCGATGCTTCATTTGAAACGCCCCTTTTCACTTTCCAAATCGGACGTTCGGATAACCATACTGCCATTTTCAAGCGTATACGCCAGCGGGACGGGGTTGCAGCCGCCTTTGAAGCCTATCGTCGATTTGTTCATTACGACGTCGCACAGCTTACAGACGACCTCGTCGCGCCGCTCGTAATACCCCGTGGGGCCGCAGATGTCGCAGGCGTCGAGGCCGACGCCGTAGGCCGCCTCGTTTTTCTTTATAACGATGAAGCGAACGCCCGTACCGTCTGAGGCCGTATACATAAAGCGGTGAAGTCTTCCGTCGCTCACGGTTTCGGACGGGATAGTTATTGTTTCGCCGACGATCGTCATCGGCTCGATAGGTGAGAGCACGACCTCGCGCTCGTCATAGGCCCGCACGGCGGTGAGACAGAGCAGCGAGAGCGCGTAAGCCGTTACGACGGACGCGCTCCAGCGGCGCTTGTTCCGCGCGGCGGCTTTCAGCTTTCGATGTTCCGCCGGATTGGAATACGCCTGTTTTTCGCGAAAGCTTTTCGCCCACAGCGCGATGGGCAGGATAAGCGTAACGGCCATAACGGCGTACAGAAAATAGCCGTTGTAATTGACGGCGCGCTTTAATATGTTGAACAGGAAGCGCGACTGCGGGATGATGCGCCGCGAATACAGCGACTGCACAATTTTTAATATCTGATCGACGGCGTTGACGCCGAGCCCGGCAAAGAAAACAGCCGCCCGCGCCCGCGCCGGCAGCTTTGAGCCCGCCTTGTAAAGCGAGAGGCCCGCAAAGCAGACAAGCGCCAGACCGGCAAGATACCCAATGAGCTTAAACAGAAAGTCCGTGCTGAAAACGCTTTCCCCCGCGAGCGTGAATTGAGTCGGATATAAAAATATATCCGTAAGCGTGAAAAAAAGCAGCGAACAGCAAAACACGGCGCCCGCTATTTCGGACAAAACGCCGCCCGCCCGGGGCGAAGCTTCCCCGCGCCGCCTTTTCGGCGAAAGCACGGCGAACGCCGCGCCGTAAACTATCGACACGGCAAGAATACCCGTGTTCCAGCTTTCCCTGTCGATGAGCACGGTGACGCGCTTCAGCACGGCGAGAACGAGCGCGAAGACCGCCCCCGCGGCTCCGCCGAGCGCCAGCGGCTTTACGCGTTTCACGCCTGAGCTTCGGGAAATAAACGCGAACGCCGCCGCCGTAAGCACAGCGGCGGTGAGGGAAACCTGCACGACCTGCACGAGATATTTCAGCATTGCCTCGCTTCACCTTTCAAAGTCCGGATCATAATTTCTTTATTCGATGTTTTCCGCTGCTTTCGCGGCGAGGCCGCGGGGCGCCGGCGTGTGTACCCGGCGCTCCGCAGCATATGGGGGTCAGCTAAGTATGCTTACCACTCGCGGGGGAAGAACTCAAAGTCCCATTCCGCGACGAGCGGCTCGTCCCAGAAGCGTCCGGAGACGCCGGTTTCCTGGTCAACGTGCAGGAGATAGCCCTGCGCCTCGGGATTTGTGATGATGAAACGTACCTTGTAGTCGCCGGCGGCGGGGAATTTTACATTCGCGCCGTAGTGCGGACCGTCGGAGGCGTTCATCGGCATGAACGTGCCTTCCGTGATGGCGCCGGCTTCATCCTCAAGCTCGTATTTCACTGTGAGGTTGGGGACAAAGTCGCCGATGCCGTAGCCAAGGTCGTTCGACAGGGCGGAGATGTCGGCTTCAAGGTGCATATCGGATTCTGACGCGGGGAGGCTGTTGCCCGCCGGCAGCATATCCACTGGCTGGAAGTATACTCCCGCGACGTTCAGGGGGCCGAGCTCGATGTCGTCGCCGAGCGGGAATTCTTCAAAGCCGGCTTCTTCGCCGGGGCCGGGGGCGTCAACGTTTACCGAGTCGTCGGGAGTGTCGTTGTTTTGCGCGGCGCTTGCCGGCGGATTTGTGTTCGGCGTGGAATTTGACTGGCAGGCGGCCAGCGCGGATACGGCGAGCATCGCCGCGAGGATCAGTGCGAGTGTCTTTTTCGTGTTCATGATTTTTACCCTCCAAAAATAATTTAAGAAATATACGGTTTCGCTGTATCTGCAAGCTTGTGACCGCGTCGCCTTAGCTTTTCACCTCCCCGGCGCTTGCGCGTTCCCTTGCTTTTTTCCATTTTCGTATTTGCAGCACAAAGGTTGCAACAGTGACCGCAAGCAAAACAGCTTGCGGGATAAGCGTTTCAAGCGTCGGATAAATACCGAGCAGATCCACGGACGAAAGCCCGTTCACGGGAGTAACGCCGATGACGTTGCCTTCCTGGAGCTCTTTGATCCCGGAACCGATAAAGGATATTGCCATAACGGACAGCAGAACGCTTGTCCCGAGAAAGAAAGGCTTCAACGGCAGCCGGAAGCTCAAAACACGGATAAGTATGTATATTACAACGAGCGCGACAAGGCCGACGCCGAGACCCGCCCAAATCATATTGATATAAGTCTGCGTATCCGCCAAAAGCGCCTGATAGAACAGTATCACCTCCGCGCCCTCTCTGAACACCGCGAGAAAAGCCGCGAACGCCAGCGAAAACACGCTCCCGCGGGCAAGCGAGCTTTCGACCTTGCTTTCGATATACCCGCTCCAGGCGTCCGCCTCAGCTTTCCCGACCATCCAATTGCTCACATAGAAAAGCACGGCGACGGCGATGAGCATCGTAACGCCCTCGATAATCTCCTGATTCGCGCCGCTGATGGCGGAAAGGCGGCTGAGCGCGATAGCCATCAAAACGCTTGCCCCAAGCGCTATCAAGGAGCCCCAGTATACCGCCGCGGTCTTTTTCCCGTTCCCGCTTTTCACGAGATACGCTACTATCGCGCCGACGATGATTATTGCCTCAAATCCCTCGCGCGCGATGATAAGCAGCGAGGCAAGAAATACCGCGGGGGCGCTTTCCTCCTTGCCGTCAAGCCGGTTTGCGTCTTCGCGCAGATACTGCACGAGCAGATCGAGCGCCGCGCGTATCTCCGGGGCGGCTTCGCCGTTCGTCATCGCCTTTTTGATAAAGCTGAACTGATATTCGACGAGCGCGGCCCGGTCTCCGGAGACGTAGGCCATAACGGTGCGCTCGAAGCCCAGCTTTTCGTAATAGCTGAAATACGCGACGTCCACCTGCGCCTTCGCGCCGCTGACGTCCCCGGATATGTAAATATCATAAGCCTCGTCGCACACGGCGGCCATTTCATCAACGACCTCGCCCCAGGTGTCGTAGGCCGCAGAAGCCGCCGTCGCGAACGCGCAGGACAGGACAGCCGCAAGCGCGATCACCGCAATTATTTTTTTCATATGTACACTCTCCTCTGTTTATATAGTTAAGTAAAATTCATTTTGACTAACACGCTTGCCGCAATAATCTTTTTGAGCGTTTCGCCTGTTTTCCCGCGTCTGAAACGGCGCTTTCGAGTTAGTTTTTAGAAACTTCAAGCTTGAACGCGCCCTTTTGCGCGGGCCGGCGCGGTCGTCGCGTTAAAATTCGCTAATCACTTGCGAAATGTATTCTATAACACTAAAGCGCGTATGTCAATAGGCTA
>JAISFB010000134.1 GCA_031263805.1 Oscillospiraceae bacterium | reverse complement strand
CGCTTTTGCCTTTTTCAGTCATATGCTCTCCTTGTACCCTTTTTGAAAATAATATTTTCGCCGCGCGATACTATGTCAGCTCGCCGAGCGTGGCGGCGTTCGTCAGCGGGAGCCAGACTGTTACGCGCAGCCCGCCGCCTTCGGCGTTTTCGAGCTCCAGCCTGCCGCCGTGGTACCTTATTATCTCGTCACACACGGCGAGACCGATGCCGCTGCCGCGCGTTTTGGAGTTGGAGCCCTTGTAGAACTTCATTTTGAGATTCCCGAGCTCATCCTCCGGCGCGCCCGGCCCGAAATCGCGTATTATCACCGCCGCGAAGTCCCCGCGCGTCTCGATGGAGACGTCGATCCGGCGGCCCTCGGAGCCGTATTTCGCCGCGTTGTCGAATATGTTGAGAAACACCTGCTTCAGCCTGTTGGGGTCGCCGGGGAGCGTGGGCGTCTCGTCGTCGGGGGCGGGCTCATAGTGAAGCTCTAACGCGTCGTGGTGGAAAAGCTCGCGGTATGTGAACATCGCGTCCTCAAGCTCGGCGGCGAGGTCCACGGTCTCGATGTTCAGCGTGAAGCGCCCGTCCTCCATACGCGTGAACTCCAAAAGCTCCTCCACCATTTTCGTCAGGCGGCGCGCTTCCTTCAGGATTATGGCTATGCCGCCGGAGGTGTCGCTGTCGAGCGTTTCGTTGTATATCAGCGTTTCGCCCCAGCCGGTTATCGCGGTGAGCGGAGTGCGCAGCTCGTGGGAGACCGAGGATATGAACTCGGTTTTTATCCGCTCCGCCTGGGCTATTTTCATCGACATTTCGTTTATCGAATCGACCATTTCGCCCATTTCGTCGTTAAACGTGTTTTCTATCTGTATGCCGTAGCTCCCGTCGGCTATGCGGCGGGACATTTTCGTGATCTCGCCGACGGGCGCTATCACGGAGCGTATGAACAGCAGATTTATCGAAAGCACGAGCAGCAGCACGATGACCCCGGCGCCGGACACCGCTAAAATGCTCATAGTCACCTGCCGGTCCACGACGGTGAGGCTTGTTATATACCGCATCACGCCTATCACCTGCCCGTCGGAGAACATAATGGGCGCGGCGACTGCCATCACGCGCTCGTTCGTGGACGCGCGCCGCCCGATCCACGGCGATATTTTCCCGGATTTCACGGCCTGCACGACCTCCGGGGACGACGCCTGCGTGCCCGCCGTGACGCCGAACGAGGAAATTACGACGCGCCCGGACGTGTCCATAAATTGCAGCTCCAGCTTGTCTCCGTCTATGAACGTCTCGGTATACCTGAACGCGCTGTCATAATACTCCGCGTAGGACCTCGCGACGTAGTTTGAAAAAAAGTCAGTCGCGGTTTTCGCCTTCGATTCGAGCCCGGTGCTGACCGTCGAGTAATAATAGCTGTGGATGAACAGGGAAAACGCGAAGATGACGACGGCGAGCGCCGCCGCGACTATGAGCACGCTGCCGCGCACCCACCGCCGCCGCAGCCCGCGCGACAGCGCGGAGCTCTTTGCCGGCTTCGGCCGCGGCGCTTTGGGGCCCGGCGATCTTGCCGCCGAGCCCTCCGCGCCGGTTTTTCCGTGCTTCTTCAAATTCCGCTTTCCTCCGATTTCGTCTTGCTTCCGCGCGCTTTCGCTTTGCTTCCGCATTTATTCTCGTCCTGTTTTACAGGCCCCACTGGTATCCGTAGCCGCGCGTCGTCATTATGAACACGGGGTTTTTCGGGTCGTCCTCTATTTTCGCGCGCAGGCGGCTGATGTTCACATCGACGATTTTAATGTCGCCGTAATAGTCCCGCCCCCACACGGTCGCGAGTATATAGTCGCGCGTTAGAACCTTTCCCAGATTGTCCATAAACATCTTTATTATCGAATATTCCACCTGCGTTAGCTTGATGCGCGCTCCGTTCTTTTCGAGCGTGTGATTGCGCGTGTTCAGGCGGAACGGGCCCTGGACCATCTCTCCCGAGTCCGAGGCGGCGACGTTTCCCATGCGGCGGAGCAAGACCTCTATGCGCGCGATGAGCTCGCCGGAGATGAACGGCTTCGTCATATAATCGTCCGCGCCCGTCATAAGCCCCGTCACCGTGTCTATCTCCTGCGTTTTCGCGGAGATTATAATGATGCCGAGATGCTTGTCGGCGGCGCGCAGGCGCCGGCAGACCTCCAGGCCGTCCATATTGGGCAGCATAATGTCGAGCAGCGCCACCTGGATATCCGGATGCTCCTTCATCCGTTCGAGAGCCTCCTCGCCCGTCGCGGCCTCGATGGGCTCGTATCCCGCGCGCCGCAGGCTTACTACCACGAAGCTTCTGATGCTCTCTTCGTCGTCGAGCACAAGTATTTTTCTTGCCATTTTGTCCAAACCTCGTAAAGAATTAAATTTGGCGGACTACGTCCGCTTAAGAATTAAATTTGGCGGACTACGTCCGCGTGGGTGTTGTCAGGAAGGTGGTGCGTGGACGGGGAACTGTTGTCAGGAAGGGCGTGCATACACCGGGAACTGTCGTCAGGGATGGGGTGCGTGTGCCGGGACTTCGTCCGTTGGGGGCGGCCGGTTATGAGCCGGTCAGCCAGTCTGTGTATATTCTGTGGAAGCCGAGGCGGATATCGGCTTCGGCGGGCGCGTAGAAATGCTCGGCGCCGGGGTCGAAGAGCTCCGCCGCGAAAATCTTGTCGCCCTCCTCAAGCAGCCGGAAGCGCCCCGGCAGGCGCGCCCGCTCTTCTTTATTCTCGCCGGAGAGCGTGTATATCTTCAAAAAATCGCTGACCGCTTCGCCGCCGCTGACGATCCCATTTCCGCTCCCGCCCCCGTTGACGAACGAGAACACGAGAGAGCGCTCGCCGTACACGGCGTCCGCGCGGCGCACCGTCAATCGGCCCCGCCAGGCCTCCGGCAGCGTCAGATACCAGCCGTCGGAATAATTGTGGTACGTGGTCATCGCCACGCGGCGCGACCCGTCGGAGGAGTAAGAGCGCCAGTCTATCGCGTAATATACCGTGTCCGACTGCTGCGGCAGCGGCACGGGGTAGGGCATATCTATGATGCCGTCGCGGTCGATATCCGTAGAGTATACTGTCAGCGTCCTCGGCTCGGCGTCCTCGGCGCTCGTGCGCGCTATGTTTACAAGCGCGCCGTCAACGCGGCAGAATATATCGGTGACGATGCCGCCGCCCGCGGCCTTGCCGTCTATGACCACGGCGGGCACGCCGTCAAACAGCTTTCCCGCCTGCGCGCGAGACACGGCCTCCACCCCGTCGGACAAATGCGCCGTCGCGCCGACTATTTCCCCGTCGGGCATGAGGGAAAACACCTCGATCTCGCCCGGGGTCTCCGCAGTGCCGAGCCGCACCACCGACACGTCGGGCAGGCCGTCGCCCGTTATATCGGAGACGAGCGCCGTCGTGTAATCCGCCTCGGCGACCTTTACGTGCTGAAAGCCGCGTTCTAAATACAGCGACATATTTTTCAGCGACGCGCCCATCTGCCAGCCGACGACGAGCTCTAACACGCCGTCGCCGTCCATATCGGCGTAGCGGATGCTTTCTATCCCGGTACCGGTGCCCTCGATAATATCGGCTATGACGTAGTCGTCCCCGTCGGATTTGAATATGTATATTTTCAGCGGGTAATCCTCGCTGCGCGCCGCGAAGAAGGCTATCGCCTCCTTTACGCCGTCGCCGTCGATATCCTCAAGCTGGACGGATTGGCGGTTTTCACCGCTTGTCGGCGGGGAATATTCCGCGCCGGAGGCCGTCACCTCGTCGATCCGCGTTTGCAGCTTGAAGTATTCGTCGGAAACGCGCGGCAGGCGGTACAGCTCGTCCGCGGAGGTCTTGAAGCACCCCGTAAGCGCGAGCAGAACGGCTATCGCGGCGGCTTTTCTCAATTTTACGTTCAATCCCGCTCCCCCGTTCCGAAAAAGCTTTGACATTTCGCGTCCGCCGTGCTATTATTTCATCCGTCAAGCCGTCACGGCGCGTCCGCTCCGCCATAATAGCACATTTTTCATAACCGCGCAAGGGCGGATTATGCAGGATGATATCACGGCGGAAATACGTTTCGGAATTGTAATATTTTTCACCTTTTTGCACTTTCAGACTGACATTGCGAAAAACCTTTGACTTTTCCGCATTTTTTCTTTAATGTAGAGTTAAGGTGAAGCCGCGCCCGGCGCCCGGCGCGGAAATACTCCGGCCAAAGCGGACGCGGCGGGACGCAAAACAACCGGCGCAATATTTTAATCGGCGCAAAATTTGACGCAAAATTTGAAAGGAGCATATCTAAAAGTAATGAGCAAACTGACAGACATCATGAACCGGCGAATGGCGTTTTCCTTCGAGCTGTTCCCCCCCAAGACCGACGAGGGTCTTAAAAAGCTGATCGGCGACGGCGGCGTCCTCGACCGGCTCGCGGAGCTGTACCCCGACTATATTTCCGTTACATACGGCGCGGGCGGCGGCAACATCGGCGCGAACCTTGAGGTGCTGAAAGCGATCGGCGCGAAAAAGCAGGGCGTCGTCCCCGTGACGCACTTCACCTGCATCGGCGGAACGAAGGACGATATCCGCCAGAAGCTGCAAAATTATCTCGACAATGGGATAAACCACATCCTCGCGCTGCGCGGCGATCTGCCGTTCGGCTGGACGGGCACGGGCGGAGACCTGCATTACGCCACGGAGCTCGTCGCGTTTATCCGCAAAGAATTCGGCGATAAATTCACGATAGCCGTCGCCGGCTCTCCCGAGGGTCACATCTCCTGCCGCAGCATAGAGGCGGATATTTCCTTCCTGAAGCAAAAGCAGGACAACGGCGCCGACTATATAATGACGCAGCTTTGCTGGGATATGGATCAGTTCCGCTGGTGGATCGACGCGATCCGCGCCGCCGGCATAACGCTCCCCATCGACGTGGGCATAATGCCCGTGCTCGACGCGAAGGCCACTATAAATATGGCGCTCTCACGCAACGGCTGCGTGCTGCCGCGCAAGCTCGCCGAGATCATCTCGAAGAACTGGATATTCCCCGACCCGTTCGTCTCCGATCCGTATGACGCGGACGTCGCGGGCAAAAAGGCGAGCTTCAAGGAAGCCGGCATCGAATACACCATCGGTCTCATCGACGAGTACCGCGCCTCCGGTATCGACGGCATACATCTGTACGCGCTGAATAAATACGACGACGTGGCGCGTATCATAAAAGAATCAGGTCTCATCGACAGGGTATAATATTAAAAATTCGTATCCGCGGACATAGCCTGTAGGGCATCCCGCGGCAAATATCATAAAAAAGGACTGGTCAAAGAAATGGCAGAAATCAAATCCGACATTCAAATCGCGCAGGAAAAAGCGGGCGATATGAAGCACGTCACGGACGTCGCGAAGTCCGCGGGCATCGCCGAAAAGTATTTAGAGCAGTACGGCAACTACAAGGCAAAGATCGATTATCAAATTCTTGAGGATCTACGGGACAAGCCCGACGGAAAGCTCATCCTTGTGACCGCCATAACGCCCACCCCGGCGGGCGAGGGCAAGACGACGACGACGGTCGGCCTCGGCGACGGACTGCGCAAGCTCGGCAAAAAGTCGTTCATCGCGCTGCGCGAGCCCTCTCTCGGCCCCGTGTTCGGCGTCAAGGGCGGCGCGGCGGGCGGCGGCTACGCCCAGGTCGTACCGATGGAGGATATAAACCTCCATTTCACGGGAGACTTCCACGCCATCGGCGCGGCGAACAATCTGCTCGCCGCCATGCTCGACAACCACATCTATCAGGGCAACGCGCTGAATATCGACCCGCGCAAGATAACGTGGCGCCGCTGCGTCGATATGAACGACCGCCAGCTCCGCAACGTCATCGACGGCCTCGGCGGCAAGGCGAACGGCTCCCCGCGCGAGGACGGGTACGATATAACCGTCGCTTCCGAGATCATGGCCGTCCTGTGCCTGTCAAAGGACATTACGGACCTTAAAGAGCGCCTGTCGCGCATCATCGTCGCCTACACGTATGACGACGCGGAGAAAAAGTCCAAGCCCGTCACCTGCGGCGACTTAAAGGCGCAGGGCGCTATGGCGGCGCTTCTCAAGGACGCGCTGAAGCCGAATCTCGTCCAGACGCTTGAGAACACCCCGGCGTTCGTCCACGGCGGCCCGTTCGCGAATATCGCCCACGGCTGCAACTCCGTCACCGCAACGCGCATAGCGTTGAAGCTCGGTGAGTACACCGTCACGGAGGCCGGCTTCGGCGCCGATCTCGGGGCGGAAAAATTCCTCGATATAAAGTGCCGTATGGCGGGGCTTAAGCCCGACGCCGTCGTCATCGTCGCGACCGTCCGCGCCCTTAAAATGCACGGCGGCGTGCCGAAAAACGAGCTCGGCAACGGCGAAAACCTTGACGCGCTCAAAAAAGGCCTCCCGAATCTGCTCCAGCACGTCGAAAACATCACAAAGGTCTACAACCTCCCCGCGGTCGTCGCCATAAACGCGTTTCCGCAGGATACAAAGGCGGAGCTTGACCTCGTCGAGGCCGAATGCAAGAAGCTCGGCGTTAACGTCGCGCTCAGCGAGGTCTGGGCGAAGGGCGGCGAGGGCGGCCGGGCCTTAGCTGCTGAGGTAGTGCGTCTCGCCGAATCCGGCGCGGCCAAGAGCTTCAAATTCTCTTACGAGGAAAACACGACGATACTCGAAAAGCTCGACGCCATCGCGAAGAGAATTTACCGCGCCGACTCCGTGGAGCTTGTCGGCAACGCCGTAAAGCAGATAAAGGAGCTCACGGACCTCGGCTTCGGCTCCGCGCCTATTTGTATGGCGAAGACGCAGTACAGCTTTACGGACGACCCGGCCAAGCTCGGCGCGCCGAAGGATTTCAAGATCACGGTCCGCAACCTGAAAATCTCAGCCGGCGCCGGCTTCATCGTAGCCCTGACGGGCGACGTTATGACGATGCCCGGACTGCCGAAATCCCCGGCGGCGGAGAGAATCGACGTCGATGCCTCGGGCAAGATAAGCGGCCTGTTTTAATCTCAGAGGTAGTAAATGTCATTCATAAACACCTCACTCTCGGAGTTCACAGAAATACTCGCGTCAAAGTCCGCCGTGCCGGGCGGCGGCGGAGCGTCGGCCCTGGTCGGCGCTCTCGGCACGGCGCTCGGCAATATGGTCGGCTCGCTCACCGTAGGCAAGAAAAAATACGCCGACGTGGAGGCCGATATAATAGCCTTGCAGGGAAAGGCGACGGCGCTGCAAAAGGAATTCCTGCGGCTTGTGGACGAGGACGCCGTCGTATTTGAGCCGCTGTCAAAGGCCTACGGAATCCCTAAGGACGACCCCACCCGCGAGAAAATTATGGAGGACGCCCTAAAGCTCGCCTGCTCTGTGCCGATGGATATCATGCGCGCCTCGGCGACGGCGCTCGAGCTTATTTCGGAGTTTGCCGAAAAAGGCTCCGCGCTCGCGATCTCAGACGCGGGCGTCGGCGCGGCGTTCGCGAAGGCGGCGATCATCGGCGCGAGCTTCAACGTGTATATCAACACAAAGGCTATGACGGACAAAGCGTATGCCGCGGAGCTTGAAAAAGAGGCCGACGGGCTGCTGAAAACCTATCAGGGCAAGGCTGACGACATTATAAATCTCGTCTACAAAAAATTAAGGAGCTGATAAAATGCCGGCAACACTCTTAAAAGGCAAGGACGTCGCCGACGCGCTGAACGCGAAAATGTCGGCGGATATCGAGGCGCTGAAAGCGAAGGGCGTCGTCCCGACGCTCGCGATCTTGCGCGTAGGGGAGCGCCCCGACGATATCTCCTATGAAAAAGGCGCGACGAAGCGCGCCGAGGGCGTCGGAGCGGCCGTAAAAAATGTCATTTTGCCCGCCGACGCGTCGCAGGACGCGCTGCTTCAAAGCGTCCGCGACTTAAACGGCGACAAATCCGTACACGGCGTACTCATCTTCCGCCCCCTGCCGAAGCACCTTGACGAGGACGCCGTGCGCCGCGCGCTCGACCCCGCCAAGGACGTTGACGGTATAACCGACGGCTCTCTCGCCGGAGTGTTCGCCGGGACGGAGCAGGGCTATCCCCCCTGCACGGCGCAGGCGTGCGTCGAAATTTTGGACTATTACAAAATAGACTGCAAGGGCAAACGCGCGGTCGTCGTCGGGCGCAGCCTTGTCGTCGGCAAGCCCGCGGCTATGCTGCTGACGGGCAAAAACGCCACCGTGACCATCTGCCACACGCGCACCATAGATATGCCCTCCGTCGTGAAAAACGCCGAGATCGTCGTCGTCGCGGCGGGCAAGGCGGGCGCCGTGACGGGCGAATATCTTTCGCCCGGACAGACGGTGATCGACGTCGGCATAAATATGACGGACGAGGGCAAGCTGACCGGCGACGTCAGGTTTGACGAGGCGGAGCCCATTGTCGCCGCGATAACGCCCGTCCCCGGCGGAGTCGGGACCGTGACGACGAGCGTCCTGATATCCCACGTCGTGGACGCCGCGAAAAAATCCCTGTAAAATCTTTTGTAAAATAAGCTTGTAATTTTTTTAATTAAACTATTGACAAAGACAGGAGAATCCCTTATGATTATCATAGCAGAAAAACTCAACGGCTCCATCCCGACCTGCGCCAAGGCTATCGCCGCCCGCGACGAAGCGTATATCAAGGAAATGGCGAAGAAGCAGGCTGACGCCGGCGCGACGTTCCTCGACTGCTGCGCCTCCGTCAACGAGGGCGAGCTCGAAACGATGAAGTGGATGATCGAAACGATCCAAAGCGTCACCGACTGCCCGATCTCCGTAGATTCCCCGGACGCGCAAATCGTCGTGGACGCGATGAAGTTCTGCAAGCGCCCCGGCCTTTTCAACTCGGTTTCCGGCGAGGGGAACAAGATCGACGTAGCTTTTCCGATCCTCGCGCAGCCCGAAAACGCCAAGTGGGACGTTATGGCCCTCCTCTGCGACGACACGGGCATCCCGAAATCCGCCGAGAAACGCATCGAGGTATTCGACGCCATTATGGAAAAAGCGGCGAAATACGGTATCGCGGAGACCCGCATCCACATCGACCCGCTCGTCGAAATGCTCTGCACGGCGGATGACGGGGAAGGCGTCTCAATGGTTCTCGAGGTGATGAAGCACATCAAGACCACGCATCCTAAGGTCCACATCTCCGGCGCTATCTCAAACATCTCCTTTAACCTCCCGGCGCGCAAGCTCGTAAACCAGGCGTTCGCCGTGCTCGCGATCAGCAACGGTATGGACAGCTCGGTCATGGACCCGCTGAGCCAGGATCTGCGCGGCGTTATCTACGCCGCCGAGGCGATGATCGGCCTCGACGATTTCTGCGCCGAGTACACGTCCGCCTACCGCGACGGTATTTTCGGACAGAAAAAGGCCTAGAAAAACGAATAAAAACGAAAAGCTCCCCTGAAAATCGCGAGAGACATAAAACCGTAAACCCGGTATCAGTCGCTGAATAAGCGGTGGTATATAGAAAGAAAGCAAAAATATATTTACAGGAGGAAACACACAATGTCCACAATCAAGGAAGTCGCCCAGCTCGTCGAAACGGGCAAGGTCAAGCTCATCGAGGCCGCGGTTCAGGCCGCTCTCGACGCCGGAGCCGATCCGAACGATATCCTCAACGACGGGATGATCGGGGCCATGAGCGTCGTCGGCGCAAAGTTCCAGGCGAACGAAATTTTCGTCCCCGAAATGCTCGTCGCGGCGAAGACGATGAAAAAAGGCGTAGAGGTCTTAAAGCCCCATCTCGCCGGAGACTCCGTCGGCAAAAACGGCAAATACATCATCGGCACCGTCGCCGGCGACCTGCACGACATCGGCAAGAACCTCGTCGCGCTGATGATCGAGTCCGCGGGCTTTGAGGTCATCGACCTCGGCGTTGACGTCCCCGCCGAAAAATTCGTCGAGGCGATCAAGGCCAATCCCGACTGCAAGGTCGTCGGCGCCTCCGCGCTGCTGACGACAACGATGGATTCGCTGAAAAACACCGTCAAGACGATGATCGACGCGGGCTGCAA
>JAISFB010000058.1 GCA_031263805.1 Oscillospiraceae bacterium | reverse complement strand
CCTGTGGATTTCGCCAAGGATAACCTTGTCGAGGCGCTTGTGGATGCCGGGTTTGATACGAGAGCGCGGAGTTTTTTCAGCTTGCTCGGCGTATCTTATTACCTGACGAAAGAACATCTGCAAACCCTGCTGACAACGATTGCGGCGCTCGTGCCGCAGGGAAGCGGCGTCGCCTTTGACTATGCCGATGAGAACCTGTTTTCGTCCAATGTGAAGCGCGTTCAGAATATGGTCGGCATGGCGCAGGCGAGCGGTGAGCCGATGAAATCCTGCTTCAGATATAACGAATTGGAAAAACTGTTGGAGGAAGCCGGATGGCTGATTTATGAGCATCTGTCTCCCGACGAGATTGAAACCCGCTGCTTTGCGGGCAGAAACGATTACCTCCACGCCTTTGAACATATCAACTATGTCTTGGCGGTTACGGGCAAATAGAATTGTTATTACCATACATTACATCCGCAAGGAAAACGGGACGTCGAGGACGCCGTCCCCTACAAAGGCTATGGAAAACAATCAAATCATCACTTTCTTTGAGAAGATGCTTCTTAGAGAGAAGATACTTCTTAGAAATGAAGGTTAAACCATGTACTGCAAACTGATTAAAAACGACATACGCAATGGCAAGCTGATCGCGATCACCGTCGCGGCCTTTATCACCGTCGCGGCGGCGCTGTCGTTTCCGACCTGCCGCTCGGCAAGCCGGGCGGCGGCGATACGGAGGCGAGAGGGGAAAAGGTACTCGCGCAAATGGCGGCGGTGGGGATTTGAGCCGCCGCTGAAATTTATGTATTTGTATTCAAACGAAACACCTAAAGGGCAATATAACGAGCGTATTCGTTTGATGATGCCGCCCTCCGGAATTTATATACAGGAGGAACGGCGATTGTAATCGTAACGGGGATGTGATAAAATCTTCAGCAGTGAGGTAACGAATATGTCAAAACCTATGAAAAAGCTGACGCGCACGTTCGGCAATGTGCTATTTCTGCTCAAGCCGTGGTGGAGGTACGGCAAATCCGCGTTTGTCCTGCGGATGTTTTTAGTGGCGATGGTTTTGCAGCCGCTGCGGACAATAGCCGTTGTAAAACTCCCGCAAGCGGTGATCGACCGCGTGCAGGCGGGCGCGGATTTTTCCGACGTCGCGCTTGCCGCGTCGGCGTATCTTGCCGTGATAATCGGCTGCACGTTTGCAATTCTGTATATCTGCGAGGTTTGGGCGAATATAAAGGATGTGCAGGTACAGACGAAAATCGAGCGCGAGATTTACGAAAAAGCGATAAATACGGACTACGCCTACATAGACGACCCGCGATACTTCGACGGCTACAAGGCGGCGACCGAGCAGTATTCGCAGCAGGCAAACGGCAAAGGCGGGTATGTTCGCCGAAAAAGTCCGCTCGTTCTTCGAGCTGCGCCCCGACATCGAATCAGCTGCGGGCGGAGCGGCCCCACCCGAGGGCGCGATGTCGCTCGAGCTGCGCGGCGTGTCGTTTCGCTACCCGAATTCGGAGTTTGCGCTGCGCGATGTGAATATCAGAGTCAAGCCGGGCGAAAAAATCGCGATCGTCGGCGAAAACGGCGCGGGCAAGACCACTTTGGCAAAGCTGCTGCTGCGACTGTATGACATTGAACCTGGCGGAGCCGGACTCAATGATACAATAGAAAATACAGGCGACTTTGGCGGCGAGATCCTGTACAACGGTGTGAATATTTGTGAATACGACGTCCGCGCTCTCCGGCGACAAATCGGCGTCGCGTTTCAAGAACCGCAGCTGTACGCGCTGACGGTGCGCGATAATATGCAGGTTTACCGCTCCGCGAGCGATGATACGCTGCGCGAGGCGCTTAAAACGGTCGTGCTTGACGTCGAGCTTGACGCTGCGGTGACGCGTGAGTTCGATGAAAACGGAGTGATGTTCAGCGGCGGCGAAATTGCAGAGAGCGGCACGCACGCGGAGCTCATCGCGCTCGGCGGCAAGTATGCGGAGATGTTCACCAAGCAGGCTGAAAACTATGTGCGGTGACGGTTCGTTCTCCCGCGCGTTCACCTCATCAGCAGATACATCACGGCTTTTTGCGCGTGCAGCCTGTTTTCCGCCTCGTCGAATATCTCTTGGGCGTGTTCCTCGAACACCTTTTCGGTTATCTCCTCGCCGCGGTGCGCGGGCAGGCAGTGCTGGACCATACAGCCGTGGTTCGCCAGCGCCATTATGCCATCGTCCACGCAGTAGCCGCGAAACGCCTTTTGGCGCTGCGCTATCTCGCTCTCCATTCCCATTGACGCCCACACGTCCGTGAATATCACGTCCGCGCCGCGCGCCGCCGCCTTCGGGTCGTCCGTCAGCTCGAAGCGCGCGTTCGTGACCGACGCGGCGAAATCGAGCACGGCTTTGTCGGGATGATACCCGCTAGGGCACGCCGCCGTGACATCCATCCCGCATTTGAGGCCGCCGGCTATTACGGAGTTTGCCATGTTGTTCCCGTCGCCTATATAGCCGATCTTCAGCCCGGCAAGGCGCCCCCTGTGCTCGCGTATCGTCATGAGATCGGCCAGCACCTGGCACGGGTGTGCGAAGTCCGTGAGCCCATTTATTACGGGGACCGAGCCGTATTTCGCCAAATCTTCGGGCTCGCTCTGGTCGAATGTGCGGATCATAATGCCGTCGCAGTAGCGCGAGAGCACGCGCGCGGTGTCCTGTATCGGCTCGCCGCGCCCTAATTGGCTGTCGGCGTTCGAGAGGAATATCCCCTGCCCGCCAAGCTGGAATATGCCCGTCTCGAACGACACGCGCGTGCGCGTGGAATTTTTCGCGAATATCATGGCGAGCGTCTTCCCGGCGGGAAAGTCATGTTTTTTCCCCGCCTTTTGCTCCGCCTTTAGCCGGTCGCCCGTGTCGAGGATGTGAATTATCTCGTCGCCTGTCAGGTCGAGAAGTTTTAGCAGATGGTTCATTATGATGCCTCCAATACAGTCTTCAATATTTTAAGCCCCGTGTCGATTTCCTCATACGTTATCGTCAGCGGCGGGAGCATACGCAGCGCGTCCGAGCCGGCGGTCAGGATCAGCAGCCCATTTTCAATGCAGCGCGACGCGAGCTCTTTAGGCGACGACGCTCCGGCGACGGATACGCCGAG
>JAISFB010000036.1 GCA_031263805.1 Oscillospiraceae bacterium | reverse complement strand
GCGATTCCTCGGCGGCGGCCTCGGCGCTCCACTCCGAAAATTCGCGGTCGCGGAGCTTTGAATACGCCTTCAGCTCGTTTTTCGTGCGGATGAGCGACGCCTCGCGCTCTTTTACCTCGCGCTCGGCGCGGGCGATGCGGGGGGCGAGCTCAGAGCCGAGCCCGCGCATATGTACGAAATACCTGTCGTAGGCGACAAATTCCTCCGGCGGCAGTCCGCGCTCTAACTCCTCGGCGCGGCGCTCTCCCGATTCGGCAAGCGCCTGCCTAAGCTCCGCGCGGCGGGCCTCTAACTCGCGCAGGCTTTCGCGCGCGCGCCGAAGCTCTCCCGCCTGAAGCTTTTCCACGGTTCTTTTATATTTATCGACAGCTTGAAGGCTAAACTTAAATTTTTTCAAACAATTCCCCGCCCCAACAGTAATTTAGCGTCAGTATTCCGGTTTTGACGGCTTTTCAACTTTCGGCGATAGCCTTCATACGGTCGAGCGTCGTTTCAAACCCGGCTTCCTCGTTAGCGCTCTGGCGCAGAAATTCCGTTATTCCGGAACGGAGCTTGACGGCGCGGTCTATTTCCGCGTTCGCGCCCTCGCGGTATGCCCCGATGTTGATAAGGTCCTCCGCCTCGCCGTATATGGAAATGAGGCGGCGCAGCTCCTGCGCGTTTTCAAGATGCTCCGGCGTAACGACGTCCGGCATAACGCGTGAGACGCTCGCGAGCACGTCTATCGGCGGATAGCGCGTGTTCGCGATTTGGCGGGAGAGGACGATATGCCCGTCGAGTATTCCGCGCGCCGTGTCGGAAACGGGCTCGTTCAAATCGTCGCCCTCGACGAGGACCGTGTAAAGCCCCGTCACGGAACCGCGCTCGGAGGTTCCCGCGCGTTCGAGCAGCCTCGGCATCAGCGTGTAAACGGACGGCGGATAGCCGCGCGATACCGGCGGCTCGCCCATCGCCATCCCGATCTCCCGCTGGGCCATAGCGAAGCGCGTCAGGGAATCCATCATCAAGAGTACGTTTTTACCCCTGTCTCGGAAATATTCCGCCACGGCGGAGCCCGTGAGCGCGGATTTAAGGCGCAGCAGCGCCGGCTGGTCGCTCGTCGCCACGATTAGAACGGATTTTGCAAGACCGTCGCCGAGGTCGCGTTCGATAAAATCCAAAACCTCGCGCCCGCGCTCTCCGATCAAGACTATGACGTTCACCTCGGCGTCGGAGCGGCGGGCCATCATCCCGAGCAGCGTGGATTTCCCGACGCCGGAGCCCGCGAAGATGCCGAGCCTCTGCCCGACGCCCGCCGTCAGCATCCCGTCTATCGCGCGCACGCCGAGCGGCAGGGCGCTGTGTATGCGCTCGCGCTTTAGCGGGTTCCGCGGTTCCGAGTCGGCGGGATACCAGGCCGCGGGCTCCGGCGCCGATTTGTCGTCCATCGGGCGGCCGAGCGGGTCGAGCACGCGCCCGAGAAAGCTTTCCCCGACGGGGATCGTAAGCGTGCGGTCGGAATATTCGACGGCGCAGCCGAGCCCGGCGCCGTCGAGCGAGCCGTAAGGCATAAGCTGCGCGAGGGAGTCCTTGAAGCCGACTATTTCGGCGTCCACGGAGCGGTTCCCGCGGGGCATACGTATCGTGACGATATCGCCCACGCGCGCCGACGGAGACGTGGCCTCGACGGCGAGCCCGACGATCTTGACGACACGCCCCGTGTACCGGCGCGTATCGAGAGACGCTATCTTTGCGCCGGCCGCCTCAATATCAAGCATCGCCGTCTTCCTCAAGCTGCCGCAGCGCGTCGTCGAGCGCGTCAAGCTGCGCGTCCGCGCCCGCGTCGGCGCGGACCGTCCTGTCCCCTCCGCCGAAGTCTATCAGCAGTCCATATTCGGACAGCGTGACGTCGGGGATTACGGTCGCCTTTATTTCAAGCCCGTCGGCGTTGAGCACGGCGGAGCCGCCGGGGAAAAGCCGCTCCGCGGCCTCCGGCTGGAGCCGCACCGTAAGGCCGTCCCCGACGTCTAACCCCGCTATCGCGGCGTTTATCATCGACGTGAAATTTTCATCCTCGCGCAAAGCGTTTCCCACGACCTTTCGCGCTATATCCATCGACAGCGCGCGCACGGAATCGGAGAGCTTCGCGCGCGCCGCGGCAAGCTCGCGGCTGACCGACGAGAAAAGCCCGCCTATACTTTCCCGGTTCGCATCGTAGAGCTCGCTCAGATGCTTTTCGCTCGCCGCGTCGCCGTCGCGCTTCGCCATTTCGGAGCCGTCCGCGTAGCCCGAGGCATAGCCGCGCTCGGCGGCCTCTTCACGCGCTTTTTCCGCGTCCCGCGCGGCGTCGGCGCGGAGCGTTCCGGCCTCGCTTTCGGCGGCGGATATGATCGCTTCCGCCTCGGCGCGCGCCGAGGCGAGCTCCGCTTCTATTTGCTCGCGGGCGATATCGAATTCGCGCTCGATCTCCGCGAGGGCCCGCCGCTCCGCCTCGGACGCCGCCGCGGGATCGGACGCCTCCGCCGCCGGCGCGCCGGGAAGCGGCTCCGGGGGCGCGTCTGACAGGTGGGAGAGTATCAAGGGCGTGACGCGGGCGCCGCCGCCGTTCATCTTAACCAATCATCACATCCTCCTCTCCACGCGAAACGGTTATTTCGTTTTCTTCCTCAAGCCGCCGGACGACGCTGACTATGCGCTGCTGGGCGTCCTCGACGTCGCGGATGCGCAGCGGTCCCATGATCTCCATATCGTCCTCGAGCATCTCTTTCATACGCGCCGAAATGTTGCCGAATATCAGCTTCTTGACATCGTCGGTAGCGGATTTCAGCGCTATGGCGAGGTCGGAGTTGTTGACCTCCTTCAGCACGCGCTGTACCGCCTGGTTTGTAAGCTTGATAAGGTCCTCGAACACGAACAGGTGCGCGCGTATTTCCTCGGCGAGCGCCTGATCTTCTCTGTCGAGAATTTCGAGGATGCTTTTTTCGGAGCCGCGGTCGAGCTCGTTGAATATGCCGACGATGGCGTCTATGCCGCCGGGGACGGCCTGCTCCGAGAAGCCCATAGAGGCTATGCTTCGCTCTAAGATCGCTTCCGCTTCCTTTATATATTCGGGAGACGCCACGCCCATACCGGAAATCCGCCGGATTATATCCGCCTGGCTGTCGGGCGGCAGCTTTGATACCACCTCGGACGCCTGCTTGGGGTCGGTATAGCTGAGGACGAGCGCTATCGTCTGCGGATGCTCGTTGTGCAGCAGCTGCAAAAGCTGGTCGGCGTCGATACGCCTGACGAAGCCGAACGGGCGCACCTGGAGCGAATAACTCAGCCTGCCGAGCAGCTCCTCCGCCTTTTCGGCCCCGACGGAGGCCTGTAAAAGCTCTCTCGCGTAGTCGATCCCGCCCTCCTGCGCAAACTTTTCGACGAGGCACATTTGATAAAATTCCTCGACGACGCGCTCGCGCTGCTCGGAGGGGACTCGGCGCAGCGTCGCGATATTCAGCGTCAGATCGCTGACCTCATCCTCGTTCAGCTGGCGGAATATCTCAGCCGAAAAATTCTTCCCGAGAGAAACGAGAAGTACGGCGGCCTTTTCCCGGCTTGTAAGCTCATAGTCGTATTCGTAATCGGGCATTTCGTCAATCCTCCGTCAGCCAGTTGCGAAGTATTTGAGCTACGGCCTTCGGGTCGTGCTCTATCATACGCTCGAGCTGAGTGACCGTATTCATACGCTCGGCGCCGACGGAAACGCCGTCCTCTTCCTCCGCCGGGGCGACGTCCTCAAGCTCGGACGACGTGACGCCGGTGTAGGCGTCCGTCGGGGCGGCGGAGCCGGGGACGTAAGACACGCCGTCCATACCGTCGTAATTTCCGTAGGCGTCAAACGCGACGCCGTGATAATCCGGCCCGGTATCGTATCCGGGATAGCCTTCTATGCCGCCGGCGCCGACGCCCGCCGTCAAGGGCCCGGCCGCGGCGCGGCGCGCCGCCTCTTTGTTTTTCATAAAGCCGCGCAGCAGCAGGAGTATGAGCCCGAGCGCGAGAAGCGCGGCGAGGCAGATGACGATGGTTTTTATCATATCCCGCAGCTTCAAATCGCGCAAAAGCTCCGCCTGAGAGTTTAGCGCGCCGGTTATGATATCCTCCTGCGCGGAAACGGGCAGACGCTGCACTGAGACGTTTTCCTCCGACACGCCGACGGCCTTCGCGACAAGCTCTCGCACCTCCGACGTGTAATCCTCCGCGATAACTTCGGAATCTATAAGCACGCCGATAGACAGACGCTTCACCGTGCCGCGCGCCTTTTCAAGCTGCGTCGTCGTCTGGTTCAGCTCATAATTTATCGTTTCGAGGAGTCTTGAGTAGGCCTCTCCGTTTTCGCCCTCGAGGTACGGGTATTCGTCCGTGCCGTCGATATCCTCTTCGGAGCCCATTCCGTTGGAATCGGTGCCGGGGACGCCGCCGGCGGCGTCACTTTCGCGCTCGAGCTCGCGTATCCGCTCTAAGCTGACTATGAGGCCCTCCGTCTCCCCGGGGACGGGCGGGTCGAATTCTATTATTTCAGAGCTTTCGCGGTCAAAGCTTAGCGTCACGGACGCCGCCGCCCTGACGCGTCCCGCGCCGAACACCGGCGCCAGCAGATTTACGACGGAATTTTCGATCTGCTGCTTGACCTGCGCCTCGAGCAAAATCTGATTCGCGACGGTCGCC
Organism: Oscillospiraceae bacterium; assembly: GCA_031263805.1. Classification (GTDB taxonomy): domain Bacteria; phylum Bacillota; class Clostridia; order Oscillospirales; family Oscillospiraceae; genus JAIRRO01. The sequence continues at coordinate 796 of JAISFB010000036.1, read as the reverse complement.
GCGTCGCCCGTCTCCGCGCTTTGCTCGCCAATCGTCATCGGCACGGCGGAATAGAGGTTCGCCGCCTCGTCGATAATTTTTACGTTCTCAGGGCGCAGCCCCGGCGCAGCAGCGGCCACGATCTCCCCGATGGCGACGGCCTCCGCCGCCGTCAGCACCCCGCCGTTTTTGATCCTCAGCGTAACGGACGCCGTGGCGTCCGTCGCGTCCCGCGCGAGCACGAAGGAGGATTCCTTCGGCAGGGATATGAGTACGACGGCCTCCTCGACCTTATCCAGGCGCAGCAAAGCGCGGCGGATGTTGTCCTGGTACTGGAAGGCGAGGTACGCCTGCCGCTCTATATCCGTCGCGCCGAAGCCGGAGCCGCTTTGCAGGATCGAAAAATTCAGCTCTCCCGAGTCGGAATAATATCCCTCCGCCGAGAGCGCCATCAAAAGCTCCGATATCTGCTCCTCGGGAACGAGGATCGTGCCCGAGCCCTCCGTTTTATACGGGACGCCGCGCTCCGCCAGAGCGGCGATGATCGTCCCCGCGTCCGCCGGAGGGAGATTGTAGTAGAGCACGCCGTAATTCACGCGGCTGAGCACAGCCGTCAAAATTATCGCGACCGCGACAACCGCCCCGGCTAAGACCCCGAACCTGATCCTTGCCGGACGCTCCATCTTTTTGAAAAAATCCTTGATTTGACCCCATGCTTTAGAGAAAAGCTCTCCCATTTGCCGTTTTACCCCCACGCAAACGCCACGCTGAACGCCGGACAGGCGTTTTTCAGCCGTATTAATATGTATGCCAGTCC
>JAISFB010000167.1 GCA_031263805.1 Oscillospiraceae bacterium | reverse complement strand
TTAGGGCCGACGCCGAGCTCGCGGTGGAACAGCAGCTTTTCGCGCGAGTCCGTGAAATTAAATTGTCTTGACATATCGGCGAGAAAAACTATCGGGAATTCAAGCCCTTTCGATTTGTGCGCCGTCATTATCCTCACGGCGCCGGTCCCGCCGTAAGAAGCTGGCGCCGCGTCCGTCCCGGCGTTATGCTCCCGGAGCTTACGGACAAAGCGCAGAAAATCGAACAAGCTGACGCGCCCCGTCGCCGCCGCCCCGCGGGCGTACTCTATCAGCCGCATAAGCCCCGCCCGGCGCTCCGCGCCGTTTACCGTCTCGGCGCTCACAAGCGCCGGAAGCTCCGTCCTGTTGTATAGAAGCCACAGCGTGCGCTCCGCGCCGAGCTCCGGCGCGAGCGCGCGGAAGTCTTCGAGCTCCGTGAGAAAGCGCCGCGATTTTTCGTCGGAATCGGCGTATAAAATAAGCGCGTCGTAGAAATCCCCGTCCGGGCGGCGGAGGCGTATTTCCGCCAGCTCGTCAGGCGTGAAAGCGTAGGCGGGCGAGCGCAGCGCGGCGATAAGCGCTATATCGTCGCGCGGATTGTCTATGACCGATAAAAGCGCGAGCGCCGTTTCCACCTCAGGCCTGTCGAAAAACGCCTCCGCTTCCGGCAGCTCCGCCGGGATCCCGAGCTCCCGCAGGGCGTCACGGTAAATTCGGGCGTGTTTTTTTACGCGCAGCAGGATGACGACGTCGGAATAATTCGCCCGCCGCCCGCCGTCAAACGGCAGTATAAAGCCGGAAGCTATGAGCTCTTTCGCGCGCGCCGCGATAAACCGCGCCTCGCATTCCCTCTTGTCGAGCTTCGGAGCGTAGCCGTCCGCGGCTTCTTCGCCGCCGTCATCAGTTACGAGCGATATGATATCTAGCTCGACCGGCGGGCCGCCGTCCTTATCCGGGCCGGGCGTCAGATATTCGCGCTCCGTGTAGTCCAGCTCGCCGAATTCCTCCGACATAACAAGGCTGAACACGTGATTTACGGCGTCGATTATGCTTCCGCGGGAACGAAAGCTGCGGGAGAGTATCGCGCGGCGTCCCTGCGCGTTTTCCGAGCCGGGACCGGAGTCCCGAGCTTCGACGGAGTCGGGCAATATGTCCCTGAACGACCGGTATTTTTCAAGAAAAATCGACGGCTCCGCAAGCCGGAAGCGGTATATCGACTGCCGGACGTCGCCCACGGCGACGAGCTTGCGCCCGCCGCGCGAGACGGCTCCGAATATGCGCTCCTGTATCGCGGAAACGTCCTGATATTCATCGACCATTATTTCGCGGTAGCGCGCGGAGATTTCCGCGGCGAGCTCCGTCGGGGAACCGGTCTCCGCGTCGCACAGCAGCTTTAGGGCGAAATGCTCTAAATCCGAAAAATCGGCTATCCGCCGCCGCCGCTTTTCATTTAAGTACTCGGCGGAAAAATCGGTCACGAGTTCAAACAGCGCTTCCGTCACCGGATAGACGGCGGATATATCCTCAGAAATTTCCTCGGAGCTCGCGGGGAACAGCTCCGCAAGCTCGCGCAGCCCCGCCCGGCAGCGCTCCCACTCCGACTTTATATCGTCAAAAAGCCCTTTTTTACAAGGCTTCGCCCGCGGGAAGGCAAAGCGCGCCGCTGCCGCCGCGTCATCCCAGCCTCGCTGCGACGCCGCGAGAAATGCGTCCGTGCCGGAGCGCGCGTACTCAAAGCACGCGCCGAACAGCCTGTACTCCTCGCCTCCGGGGTCAAGCCCATCGAGCACCAATAACGCGCGGGCGCTCCAATACCCGGCGATTTGGCGCGCTTTTTTCAGGATAAGGCGCCCCCACGCGGTATCGGCAGCGTCAGACGACGCGCCGAGGCGCAAGTCTTCAAGCCGCCGCGCTATCCAGCGCTCCTCGTCATAATGGCTGCGCAGCTTGCCGTACAAATCAAGCATCAGCTCCGCGAGCCGCGCGTCGTCCCTGCCGGGAGATATCGTGTCCACAAGCCGCGAAAAGCTTTTATATTCGTCGAGGCGCTCATACCTCGCGTCGAGTAAGCGTTCCGCGACGGCGGTCTTTATAGCCGCGCACTCGCTTTCCTCCGCGATCCTGAAATCCGGGGAAATGCCGAGAGCATGGGCGTTTTCGCGCGCGATCCTGCCGCAAAAGCTGTGTATCGTATCTATCTCCGCGCGGTGCGCGAGTACGGACTGGCGGCGCATACGGCGGTTTTTCGGGTCGGCGCGAAGCTGCTCCGATATTGCCGAGATGATCCTGCCTCGAAGCTCGCCCGCGGCGGCGCGCGTGTATGTGATTATCAAAAAATCGTCCACATCGCAGGGCGCGCGCTCGTCGGTGAGATAAGACATCAGCCGCTCGGTCAAAACGCGCGTCTTGCCGGAGCCCGCGCCCGCAGAAATAAGCAGCGCCGAGCCGCGGGCGTCGATGGCCTCGCGCTGCTCCGGCGTCGGTGAAAAATTACCGCCCATCGATATGCCCTATCCTCTCCCAGAACTCTTTGGACGAAATGCCCTGCAATGCGCGCGGCTTGTCCCCCGGGAACGCGCCGAACAGGCACGCCGCCTTGTATTCGCAGTAAAGGCAGGCGTTGTCGGTATCGCTTTTGAAATACGGGTCGGCGGCTATATTTCCGCCGCGGAGCTCTCGCGCAGCGCCGTGAAGCGTATCCCCGACATACGCCAGCAAGCTTTCAAGCTGCTCGCCCGTGACAAGCGAGTCTCCGGTGTACGCCCCATCCTTTTCCCGCACGGGGAGATAGCGCTTTTCCGCGCCGCGCTCCATAGCGTCGATGACCTCCGGGACGTTCAGCAGCAGACCGCGCCGCCGCTTGGACTTCGCCAGCTCCGCGGCTATTATCTCGTCGCCGACGTTTTTGTCCGCCTGATAAAGCTCGTCGCGGGCCGGAATGTAGAGTATGCCGGCGGGAACGGTCTCAAATTCCCCCGCGCGTTCGAGGGCGTACATATATATCGGCAGCTGCATATTCATTCCGTAATAAATATCCGACAGTGAGAACGATTTTTTCCCCGTCTTGTAATCGGCGACGCGGATATACAGCTTGCCGCCGCGCGTCCAGCCGTCCACCCTGTCGATGATCCCCGATATTTCGAGCTCTCCGTCGGCGGCGGCGGCGCGGAAGGCCGACTCGAATTCCAGCGGCTCAAAGTCGGAGCGTTCGAGCTCTCCTTTCAGGTCGAGCGTCACGCGCTCCGTGTCGGCGGCGAGCCGGGAGAGCAGATACTGCAGCCGCGCCGCGCCCGGACCGCTTTCCGGGAAGCCGTCGTCGATATACTCTTGCGAAAAGCGCCGCGTGAGCTCCCGGACGTCGTCGTCCGAGGCATTTTTGAAACCTCCGAGCTCCCGGACGGCGGCCGCCGTCCGCTCTAAGACAAAATGCGTAAACGTCCCGGCGCGCGCGGCGTCGAACTTTTCCGGCTTGCGCGGTCTCGCGCGCAGACCGTTTTGTATGAAAAACGCGAATTTGCAGGAAAAAAACTTCTCTATACGCGTCGCCGACAGCCTGGCCGTTTTTCCGTAAATCCTCACGGCGGCGCCGCCGGACAACGTCCCACGCCCGGAGACGGTGCCGGCATTTGTAGCGGCCCTCGCGCGGGCGAGTGCCGCAAGCTCAGAAACCGGCCTGTATTCAAGCTCGCCGAGGCGCCGCGGAACAAGCCCCGGCAAGCCCTGAAGCCGCTCCACGACGAACGACGCCCGTGCTCCCGCCCCGTCCGGATAGATAACTATCAGCTTTTCGGACGGCAGTGTGAGCGCCGAGTATATGACGTTCATCTCGCGGTAAAGCAGCCGCTCCGAATTGTCGCGCAGCGGTATTTTCAGATTTTCGATCATCTCGTCGCGCTCGGCGTCGGAGAGCACGCCGGATAAGCCCGGCAGCGACGGCATATTGGAATCGGACGCGCCTATCACGATAAGCGCCCTGATATCGCGGCGGCGATTCATCGCCATATCTCCGACCGTAACGCGGTCGAGCGACACGGGTATGACCCCGACGTCGCGGCGCGAGGCGAGCAGCGAAAACAGCCGGGCGAGCTCGGGCGGCGTCATTACGGCGTCCTCAAGCGCCGTATACATCTGGTCGAGCGCCTCGACGATGATATCCCACATCTGCGAGTATTCGACCGAAAGGCGCTTGTACCCCGCCGCTTCAAGCTCGGCTGAGCGCTCCGTCAGCGTTTCCGGCAGACATATTTTTTCGAGAAACGCGTACAGCGCGCGCAGCATTTCACCGCCGGAGCCGGCGGCCTTCAGTGCGGCGTCCAGCTCTGCGAGCGGCAGCGCCGCCGACAGCCGCACGGCGTTAAGCGCGCTGTCCTCCGGTATAGCGCGCCACGGCTCGGGGCGCGTCCAGGCCCGGAGCCCGCGGACGTCCGCGCGTATCGCGGCGGATTCGAGAGCGTCAAGTTCGTCGGGCGATATCCCGGCAAGGCCTGTTTTGAGATAGGCGAATACGTCCTCGTATTCCCAGTTCGACGAGACGATTTCAAGCGCTTTAGCGATGAGCCTCACGGGTGGCTTTTCGAGTATGCCGTCGCGCCCGCCGCGGAACACGGGTATACCGCAGCGCTCAAAAACGCTTTCGCAGAGCTTGGGATATGAGTCGTCCCCCCGCGAATACACGGCGATATCTCCCCGGCGGTATCCGTCGCGGACGAGCTTTGCTGCTATCGCCGCCGCGTATTCGCATTCCGTCACGGCGTCCGGCGCGGCGTAAAGCTCAATACCGCAGCCATGGCCGCCGTCCGCCGGGAGCTCTCCCCCGCCGCCGCCGAATACGGCCGCTTCCACGAACGCCGGGTCCAAGCCGCGCGCAGATTTATCGTCAAGGCTGATAAGCTCGTACTTTTCGCCGTATTCGAGAGCCTTGGATATCAGCCAATCCGCCGTCTCTCTCGCCGGGCGGAACACATCCTCCCCGCCCGCGATATCCGGTACCGTGAGGCAAAACGCAGTCTCCGCGCCGCAGCGTATCAGCGACGCTATGACGCGCGCCTCCGGCGCCGTAAAATCATTAAAACCGTCAAAATACACCGCCGCGGCTGCATACTCGCTCTCCCCTATCGTTTCCGCCAGCCGCAGTATTTGAGCGCTGAGGTCTTTTGCACCCGTTTGCTCCGTCCGCGCGTCAAACGCGGACATTATGAGCGAGAGATCGCGGAGCTTTTTCCCGAGCTCTCCGCGCGCGCCAATCGACGCCTCGCGCAGCGCCTCCGGAGTAACAGCACTGTTTTTCAGCTCGGTCACGGTCTGAAGCAGCGCTTCCGCGAAATGCGCCCGGCGTTCGGATAAGTCGTAGACCTCAAGCTTGCCGGAAACGGCGCCGGCGGCGCGGTACATCGTCAGCAGAGCCCCTCCCGGATCGAGCTCCTGTACGGCCTCACCCGCGTCCTCTGCGACCCGCGCGGCCAGCCTCTTAAAGCTGAGAGCCTCGCCGTGCAGCGACAGACCGTCGCCGACCACGCGTAAAAGCTGCCGTTCGGCGTCGTGGGAATATTGCTCGGGCACTATGAGCGTCAGGCGGCGCTCCCCTGCCTCGGCGCGGCGCTTTATTTCCTCCATAACGAGCCGCGTTTTTCCGCTGCCGGCGCGTCCTATGATAAGTCTCACCATCGCTTGCCGCCTCCTTTACGCAAAGCCGTCCGCGCAAATCCGTCAAAATATCCGCCGCGGTCAGTATATCACCCGGGAAAGCCGAATACAAGAGGCGTCTATGCAAAGGAATTTCGCATTTGATATCAGTTTATCAAATGTATTTTGGAGCACAAGGGTAAGGGAATGTACTGCAGGCTCCCCGACCGGCACCGGAAAATCAACGGCCTGCTTTGCAAGGTAATCCCGCTTGTCGAATCGCTTTCGGATAGCTACGCGAAGAAGTTAGGCAACGCGCGTAGAAGCCGTGAGAGTAAGCGCGCGGAGCCGGTGCAGCCGCAAATCATTCTGTAAGGGCCACCATGACTCCGCCGGTGGTGTATTTCATGGGGTCATAAACCGGAACCGGAAATATCTCGCGTTCCTCCTCCGGCAGATTATCATATACCTCCCGAAGTATCTGTATACGCTCAAGGTTGACGAGTCCGCGTAACGGCATTAATGACTGTATCGG
>JAISFB010000141.1 GCA_031263805.1 Oscillospiraceae bacterium | reverse complement strand
CAGACGCCGATGAACGAGCGGTATATTGAGCTCCCCTCCGCCGCCGCCGGAAACTACGCGTTCATCTGGGACTACCAGTGCCGCAGCATAGCGCACCCGCGCCACAACAGCATCGTCGGCTTCGACCCCGAGACGGGCGACCCGCAGATCCCGTGGATAACGCAGACGATATACGAGCGGCTTCTCGCCAAATGCGGCGTGGACGCCGCGCGGTATAATACGCTCACGCCGGAAGAGCGCTTTGATATATTAAAAGCCGGCTGGAGCGGCCTCATCGCGCGCTCGGAAACCGGCGACCCGGTCTACGATATGATAAATGACGAGCCGACGTTTTATAACCAGGCGCGCCCCTCGGCGGACGCCCCCGACCCGGATCACACTCCGGCGTCCGACCTCACAAAGCTCGGCATGGTCGGACTCGACGGGCGCTATCTGAACAACGCCCCGCAGTGCACGGGCTGGCTCGACCTCGCGCGCGGCGGCGGTTCCGGCTCTCTGTACATACTTTGGAGCGGGCTGTGGAAGCTCAACACGGCGGCGGCCATACCGTACTACACCGGACGCTACGCCCCGTCGGAAGCCAACGGCAATTCGCGCGTCGGCTTCGGCTTCATCGCGATAGGCTCGTCGATCGAGGACTTCACGCAGCCGGCGAAAGCGACAAACGCCTCGCTGACAAGTGAAACGCGCGCTAATCTCACCTCCACCGTGACACAGCTTTCGCTTACGACGGCGATCATGATAATCCTGCTCGTGTTCGTCGCCATCTGGATGGCGTCTTATCTCACGAACAGCATTCACGCGGTCATAGACGGCATTTCGCGCTTCCGGGGAGGCGAGCGTCAGTTCCGCTTCAACTCGAAAAAGCGCGACGAATTCGGAATGCTCGCCGATTCGTTTGACGAGATGGCAGACAGCGTCGTGGACAGCGTGGCGGGTCCGCTCGTCATCACAGATATGAAGCTCGACATCATCTATATAAACGAGTACGGGCTCGCGTTTGAACAAAGCCGGCTTGAAGACGTCGTCGGGCAGCAGTATTCCGACCACAGCATATATCCGAACAACTCAAAATACTGCCCCGTCACGGCCCTGCGCGAATCGCGCGAGGCGGAGGTGTTCTATCACGCGGTATCCGGGCGGTATTACAAGGGCAGCGCGAATTTTCTGCTGAACAGCGCCGGCATAAAAATCGGATATATCATAGTTTCGACGGACGTGACGGAGCTTTCGGTAAAGCAGCTTGAGCTCGAGCGCGCCGTGGACGAGGCCAACAGGGCAAGCGAGCACAAGGGCGAGTTTTTGGCGCGGATGAGCCACGAGATACGCACGCCGATGAACGCGATAATCGGCATAACAAGCATAGTGCGCCGCCGCCTCGGAGAGCTGAATGTCGAGGCCTCTCAGCTCGGCGAAATACGCGAAAACGTCGCGCAGATCGAAACGTCGAGCCAGCATCTGCTCGGCCTGCTGAACGATATTTTAGACCTGTCGAAGATAGAGGCCGGGAAAATTGATATTACCGAAGAGCTTATGGAGCTGCCGCAGCTCTCTGAGACCGTTGACAGCATAATCCGCCCGCGCTGCGCCGAAAAGAAAATAGACTTTGAAACGGATTTCGACGATTTGTCGCCGTCCGCGTTTTTGTCCGATTCGCTGCGGCTGCGGCAGGTGCTGATAAACCTGCTCGGCAACGCCGTGAAATTCACGCCGGAGCTCGGGCGCGTATATTTCGGCATAAAGCGCCGCGACAGGCGGGACGGCAGATCGCTCATCGAATTCATCGTGCGCGACAACGGCATCGGTATCTCCCAAGACAATCTTGAGGCCATATTCAGCCCGTTTGAGCAGGGCGGCGGCGGCGTAACGCGCAGATACGGCGGCACGGGGCTCGGGCTTTCAATATCCCGCCGCATAGTCCAGCTTCTCGGCGGGGAAATACGCGTTGACAGCGCGCTCGGAAGCGGCAGCGAATTCCGCTTCGAGCTCTGGCTCAAGGAAGCTGAAAGCGAGAGCGGCGAGATATCGGACTCCGAGGACATCACGGGCAAATTCGCGGGGCGCCGCATCCTTCTTGTGGACGACGTCGAAATAAACCGTATGATAGTCGCGACGATGATAGAGGACACCGGCGCCGTGATAATCGAGGCGGACGACGGCACAACGGCCCTCGAGGCGTTCAAAAACTCCGCCGAGGGCGAGATCGACGCCATACTTATGGACGTGCAGATGCCGATGATGGACGGCTATGAGGCGACGGGCGCGATACGCGCGCTCCCGCGGCCGGACGCGGCGAGCGTCCCGATAATCGCGCTCACCGCCAACGCGTTCAAGGAGGATATCGACAAGGCGGTTCAGTCCGGGATGAACTCCCACATCGCAAAGCCCGTCGAGTTTGAAACGCTCATCGCCTCGCTCCGCAAATATCTGAAATAGGCCGTGAGTATCATAAACCGGCATTGCGTTTTCAGAAAGTTTGTGGTATGCTAATATCGAAGGAGTTGATATTTTATGCCAAACATTAAGCCTGTATCAGATTTGAGAAACTACAATGAGGTTTTGCAGAGCGTAGACATTGGGCAACCCGTATTTCTCACGAAAAACGGACGCGGACGGTATGCCGTTTTAGATATGCGCGAATATGAAAAGACGCAAGCGACCATAAAATTGATGGCTGAATTATCCAAAGGCGAACGGAGCGCGCAAGAGAAAGACTGGCGAACGGCTGACGAAGTGGAAGCCGGATTGGGCATTACGCCGTGAGCCATATTCAATACACACCCGAAGCCGAGGACGACCTCGCCGCAATTAAGGAATATATCGCCGTACAGCTTGAAAATCCCATTGCGGCGGTCAATACGGTTACAAAAATCACAAAGCGCATACGCAAGTTAGAGCAATTCCCTGAATTGGGGACGCGGCTATCCGCTATCCTTAACATTGTAACGGATTATCGTTTTCTTGTTTGCGCGAACTATTTGGCGTTTTACCGCATAGCCGGGAATGACGTCCGTATTATTCGCGTACTCTACGGACGGCGCGATTATGCTACAATCCTATTTGGCGAATTGCCGCAGGACGAAACAGACTAAAACGGAAACGCCTACTCAGAGGAAAAGGCGGGCTGACCGCCCGCCGATATATTACCGTTATTGCTCTCACTCATACCACTGCGCCTGCGCGCGGTACATCCTCGCGTACAGGCCGCCCTTTGCGAGCAGCTCGGCGTGCGCGCCGTCCTCAACAATTCGCCCGTCGTCAAATACAAGAATGCGGTCAACGAGCTGCGTTATACCGAGCCGGTGCGAGATCAGTATCGTCGTGCGGTCGCCCGTGAGCTCGGCGAAGCTGCGGTAGAGCTCCGCCTCGGCGAGCGGGTCGAGCGCGGCGGTCGGCTCGTCGAGCACCATAATTTTGGCGTCCTCCCGGTAGGCGCAGCGCGTCAGCGCTATCTTCTGCCACTGCCCGCCGCTCAGGTTGTTGCCGCTCGCGCTGAAGCTTCCGACTATTTCGTCCAAGCCCTCCGGCTGCGGCTCGATAAATTCCCACGCGCCCGTGCGCTCGCAGAGTGTCCGCAGCTCTGTGTCGCTTATATCGCGCGTGTCCGAAACGGTGATATTTTCGCGTAAGCTCGCTTCGTAGCGCGCGAAATCCTGAAACACCGCCGAGAGCGTTTTACGCGTCGCGGATAAGCTCGCGTGGATATCCTTGCCGCCCATTTCGATTTTGCCGGCGTCGGGCTCATACATCGCGGTCAGCAGACTGACAAACGTAGATTTTCCGGAGCCGTTCTCACCGACGATGGCGACCTTTTCGCCCTCGCGGATGCGGACGCTGAGCCCGTGCAAAATCTCGCGCTGTGTGTTCGGATATGTGAAGCTGACATTTTGGAAGTCGATATCGAACTTTTCGCGCGGCAAAGCGTTCTTGTCGCGCTTTTCATAGTCGAGCTCGTCAAGGTCGAAAAAGTCCTTCATATACTTGGCGTCGCCGACGAACTGCGCCGCCGCGATAAATATCTGCGCCGTCACCGTTTGAAGCTGCCCCGCCATCGTGAAAACGAGCATAAACGCGCCGATCCCGACCGCCGGGTCGTCAAAAATCTGCCGGGCGGTTATGAGCAGAATGAACACGAACACGCCGCTGCGGAATATGTCCGCGAGCGAGTTGAACAGCACGTGACGGCGCGTCATTTCGTTCTTTTTCGTGCTGTAGATTCTGTTATAATCAACGTTCTTTCGCCTCAGCCACGGATACGCGCCGAAAAAGCGGACTTCGTTTAAGGACTGCGGCCAGCAGGCTTCAAAAAAATACGCTATCGCCATCAAGCTCTCGTGTATCCATTTCGTCTTTGTCAGATATTCCTCGTCCTTTTGAAAATACGCCAGCACAACGGCGGGAATACACGCGCCGACAAGGATCACGACGATCCAAATATCCACGCCGAGCAGCACCGCGACAATGCTGACAAACGTAATGATATTTTGCAGCCACGCCATTATGCTCGTAATGCTGTTCGCCACGCGCCGGCCCGCCGCCGTATTCACAAAGTAAATGCGCTCCTTGAAGTTGTCGTAGTTCTCGACGTATTTGTACTTCACATCGCACGTCACGCGCAGCACGCGCTCCTTCATATAGCTCACGGCGTTCAGCTCGTCAACGCGCGTGATATAGTCGCGCAGGGTATTCCACGCGAGCTGGACGATATACAGCGCGGCGAGCATCGCGAAAACGCCGAGCGCGGAGACCGCCGACGCTTCGCCCTTGCTATAGACCGCTTGAATTTCATTCGAGAAATCGCGCACCCACACGGACACGAGCATTGGGAGAAAAGCCATCGGGAAGCCAAGCAGATTTATAACGACAGAGCCGGCGCCGCGGATCTTAACGCTGACGGCAAGCGCCTTGACGAATATTTTACGCGCTTCGGCGAACGTGAGCTTTTCCTCTCCGCGCGCCGTCGAGTGCTCGTTCCATTTAGCCATTTTGCAAGTCTCCTTTCGCGGCGCTCGCCGTGTTGTACCACTGCGCCTGCTCGTTAAAGAATTTTGCGTATAGCCCGCCCTTTGCCATAAGCTCGCCGTGGGTCCCGGTTTCCGCAAGCTCGCCGTCGTTTAGCATAATGATTTTATCCGCCATTCTCGCAAAACCTACGCGGTGGCTGATGAGTATAGCCGTGCGCCCGTCGAGCAGCTTTTGAATATTCGTGAACTGCTCCATTTCGGCTATCGGGTCGAGCATACTCGCCGGTTCGTCGAATATAAGCACGTCTCGGTTGCTCATATACGCCCGCGCCGAGGCGACGCGCTGCTTCTCCCCGCCGGAGAGCTCCGTGCCTGTCGGATCCTGAAATTTGCCGAGCAAGGTGTCAATGCCCCGCGGCAGCTTTTCAACGACGCGCTCCGCGCCGCCGAGACGTATAGCCTCGCGGATTTTCGCCTCGTCGTCCATATCCTCGACTGCGCCGACGCCGACGTTCTCGCGGAGCGGGGAGTGAAATATATAGTAATTTTGAAAAAACACGCCGATTTTGCTCCGCAGAAAATCGCGTTTGTACTCTCCGAACTCGCGTCCGAACAACTTCAAAGTCCCGCCGTCGGGCTTGTACATATCAAGCAGAAGCTTTACAAGCGTCGATTTGCCGGAGCCGTTCGCTCCCACGAGCGCGACGACCTCTCCTCGGCTGACCTTAAAGCTTATTCCCTTGATCGCCGGCTTGTCAGCGTATGAGAAAGTCAGCCCGTCCGCCTCAAACACCGTGTTTTCATCCGCCGGGGCGCCGGCCTTGCCCGCGTCGGCCTCCGGATCGTGCATCGGCGCGATTTCAAAGAACCGGCGCTGCTTGTCAAGCGCGTCCAAACCGCTGTCGAAGCGCACGATATGCCCCGCCGTGCCGCTCACGGTGTTGTACAGGTTCAGGCACAGCGTAAACAGCACGAGAAACGCGTCCGGCGTCATTCCCCCGCGCGCCACGCCCGCAACGCTCACGCCGACCGTGATAATCAGGAAAACATAAAACGCCGCCCCGCTGACAAAATCACGGACCGACGCCGCCTTTATCTTGCGCTTATCCCTCATAAGCTTATCGTTGAACGGCTTTCGCCACTGGCTCACTATCGCGTCGGTATTCTCATAGACGCGCGCTTCCTTCGCCATGCCCGGCGATTCGCCGAGTTTTTCGTAATACTCAACCATTCGGTCGTTTTGAAAGTTAAGCCGCTCGTCTCGGCGTATCTGCCCCATAAAAGAAAAGCTCAAGACAAACACTCCGGCGGTATACACGATAGAAATCGCAAAAATAAGCCGCGACACGCCAAACGCGACGGCAAGCAGCGCCGCGATAGAAATAACCTTCGAGAGAATTGTGCACGCCCCGACGAGAAAATCCGTCAACGAGCCGGCGCGCAAATAACAAAAGTTCCACGCGTCGTTTATGTCCTTTTTCAGCAGGTCCGTCATGTCAACGCGCTGGATGTTGTCCATTATCATATGGCACGTTCCGATGTAATACGTATCGTACATCATCAGATAAATCAGGTCCCCGTTTATCCGCGCCGACAGCCCTATCGCTATCATCAGCGCTCCGAGCCCGATTATCGGCGGCGCGGCGTCCGCGTATGAATACGCCCCGCCGCCGAGAAAGCCGCTGATCACCGACAGCGACTGTTGGTTGAATTTCAGCGCGACGGCGGGCAACACGGCGAGCAGCGCGCTGAGCGCGTACCACAGCAGCATAGTGCGCTTCTCTGTCCGCCAGGCGGCGCGGAAACTCCAGGCGACCGTTTTTAATTTACTTTTCATCGGACGCTATTTTTCGTCCGTAACAAGCGTTTTTATCACCGTGGATAAGCTCGCGACCGATTGCAGGTCGGACGGGATAACTATCTTCGTCGCTCTGCCGTTGGCGACCTTCGCGAGAGTTTCGTAGCTTTTCAGCAGCACGGCCTTATCCGACGGATTGGCCTCATTGATCTTCATCAAGCCGGCGGCGACAGACGTCTGCACGCGCTCTATGGCCTCCGCTTCGCCCTCGGCCTCGCGGATTTTTACCTCTTTTTCGGCTTCCGCGGCGAGTATTTTAGACCGCTTGTCGGCCTCGGCGGCGAGTATTACGGATTCCTTTTGGCCTTCCGCCACGAGTATCGCGCTGCGCTTTTCGCCCTCCGCGCGCAGTATGGCCTCGCGCCGCTCGCGCTCGGCCTTCATCTGCTTTTCCATCGCGTCCTGTATCTCGCGCGGCGGGATGATGGATTTAAGCTCTACGCGGTTGACCTTTATGCCCCAAGGGTCGGTCGCCTCGTCGAGGATCACGCGCATCTGCGTGTTTATCGTGTCGCGCGAGGTCAGCGTCTGGTCGAGCTCTAAGTCGCCGACTATGTTGCGCAGCGTCGTCGCCGTCAGGTTTTCTATGGCGGACATCGGGTGCTCTACGCCGTATGTATAGAGCTTGGGATCTGTGATCTGGAAATAGACCACGGTGTCGATCTGCATTGTGACGTTGTCCCGCGTGATGACCGGCTGCGGGGCGAAGTCCGCGACCTGCTCCTTCAGCGATACCTGGCGGGAAAGCCTGTCTATGAACGGAATTTTGACGTGCAGACCCGTGTTCCACGTCGCGTTGTAAGCGCCGAAGCGCTCTACGACGCGCGAGTACGCCTGCGGGACGATTTTTATATTCGATACGATGACAAGCAGGATAAATACCGCGAGAACTCCGAGAATGTAAACAGGCGTCATTTCATTTTCCTCCATTACTTTTATTGCACTTTTATTTTTTCGTTTTTTTCGTCCTTTGCCTCTTGCAGTACGATCAACTTCGCGCCCTCAATTGAAAGGACGCGCACGCGCTCGCCCGCAGGGATCACCGCGCCCTCGGCGCCTCCCCGCATAACGGCGCTCCAGACAAGGCCGTTGACCTTGACCTGCCCGACGTCGCCGCCCGCAATGTCGCGGACTACGACGGCCGTTTCCCCTATCGCCCGATCCGCGTTTGTCGGCGTCTGCGGAAGCCGTAGCTTGCCGGGGCGGGCAAGACGGCGGGAGAGCGGACGCAGCGTAGCCACGAGAACCGCGGACGCGATGATAAAGACGAGGATCTGCAGCCCGACGGGCACGCCGATCAGCGCCAATATCGTTGCCGCCACGGCGGCGAGGGAAAACCAGATGCTCACGAATTGGGTTGTTCCCACCTCCAGCGCCGCGAGCGCGACGGCGAGACCGAGCCAGATTACCGCTTGTATGTTCATAGACCCACCTCCGTTTACGGATTTTATCATTTTCGCGCGCGAAAGTCAAATAAAGCTGAAATGTGCCGGCAAACGGGCTTCGCCCGTTGTGTTTGACTGAACGTGCGTGCGCCTGCGCGGCGCCCCATTTCTCGGTCACGAGAAATGGGGGAAAGAGTGACCAAAGGAAGTATCCTTTGGAATCCTCTGAATCGCGGAGGCTTACGGGGGATTGGCAGCAGTAGATGGGCGCGGCGCTGTCATTTGCGGGCTATTTCGGGGGCGTTGTGCGGTAGCGCTCTGTATCCACACGCGAATCGGCGCGTTTCGCTGCCGCCCTGCTGTGCAAACGGAAATAGGGACGCCCCGTCGCGGCGAATGCCGCGTTCCCCGTGCGCGCACGCACGTTTAATCATACACAACGGGCAACGCCCGTTTGCCGCGCGCGCCGCGGCATATTTGCACCGGCGATCCAAAGCGCCGCGATCAGCAGCGTCGGGTTTCCGGATACGCGCGTCAATACAATGCCGAAAAAAATGAGCGCCGCCGTCAGCGCCGCCGTCAGCGAGGAGCGCGTTATTTCCGCCGCGCGCAGCCCGAACACGAACGCGAGCGCGCAAAACAACGCCCTGCCTCCGTCGAGCGGGAACAAGGGCAGCAGATTGAACAGCGAGAAAATCAGGCTCAGCCCCGCGAGCCTGTACGCTGCGTCAACGCCGAATATCCGCCCGAAGGCGGCGGCCGCCGCCGCGAGCGCGACGCCCGCCATAGGCCCCGAGAGCGCCGTTATCACCTCCCCGCCGTAGCCGAGCCCCGAATACTCCATCGCGACGCCGGTCAGGCCTATCCGCACGGACACAAGCTCTCCGCCGCACAGCCTCAAGGCGGCGTAATGCCCGAGCTCGTGTATCAGGACGGCGGCGGCGGTGAGACAAGCGAGCTCCCACGCGCCCAAAATATACGCGGCGGCCGGCAAAAGCGCGGCCGCCAAATCTACGCGAAGCTTTTTCATTATGCTGCGTTATATGGCGTATTGCGCGCCCGCGGGCGTCATATAGTCGGCATATTCGCGCGAGGCTTCCGCGAACGCGGACAGCGCCGCCTCCGAAAGCGTTTTTTCGGAGCCGTCTGAATTGTCCGCCGGTAGCGCGGGCGTTATATCGGGCGACGGAGCTTCGGCCTCCGGGGACGGTTCGGCCGGATCGCCGGACGCGGCTTCGCTTTGCGACGAAGGCTTAAACGCCACGGACCACGCCTCGCCGAGCGCTTCCGTAAAGCGGCGCTCTCCGGTCAGGCCGCGGCCTATCTCCGCGAGCGCCGCGCGATAGTTGAACCTCTGACTTATCTTATCGCCTACGGCGGCGGCGAGATTCGGGAACGCGTATCTCGCCGCCACCGCGATAAGCAGCGCGGCGACGGCGACGGCAAGCTTTGACACGCGCCGCTTTTGGTCGCCGGTACCGCCGGCGCCGTATGTGCGCCGCCGCGCGGTGTGCGCCGATTTATATCTCACGGCGCGGTAATCATCCATAGCGTATCACCTCTGGATAATATGTATGTCCGCGCCGCGCCGATTATGCTTTCAGAAGCTCCGCCGCGCCGATTATGCCGAAATCCTCGCCGAGCTCCGCCGTCTTGAACGAGACGGGCATACCGCCCTTGTCAAACGCGTCAAATTTCTCGCGGACGAGCTTCAGCAGCGGCAGATCCATATTGAGAAGCCCGCCGCCGAACACGAAGCAGCTTATGTTCAGCGTTATATAAAGGTTAAACAGCCAGACGGCCATATACCGCGTCATCTGCTCCACCGCGCGGACGGCGAGCTTGTCTCCGCGATTGTATCCCTCGGCTATTTGCACCGTGGAAAACGGCTCCGTCAAAGACGTTTTTTCGCCGTCCTCTATCCATTTCCTGATGTGGATCGGTATTCTCGACGCGGAGGCGTAGGCCGAGACGCAGCCCCGGTTTCCGCAGCCGCATTCCGGCCCCTCGCCGGGCGTGACTATCATATGCCCGCTTTCGCCGGAAAACCCGTAGCTTCCGCGGAACAGCCGCCCGCCTATGATTATCCCGGAGGAAATTCCCGTGCTCATAAGGCAGTACAGCATATTTTCCGCGCCGCGCCCCGCGCCGTAGCGGTGCTCCGCCAGCGCGCCGGCGTGCATATCGTTCCCGACGGCGACTGTCGTCCCGCCGAGCGCGCGCGTTAAATATTCCGGCGCGGGGAAATCGCGTATCAGCGGCAGATTCGCCGTTCTGATTATGTATCCGTCCGGCGCGCGCACAAAGCTCGGCATACCGACGCCGACGCCCGCGAGCTCGCTTTCGACGACTCCGGCCTCCGTACACAGCACGCGGATGTTTTCGATTATCTGGTCGAAGAACGCCTCCGGCGGGAGCTTCGCGTCCGAAAAATGGCGGCTGCGGCCTATGAGCTTTTTTTCCGCGTCGAAAAGGCCGTAGGCTGTTTTTGTCCCGCCGACGTCAATGCCGACGGTGTATTTTTTTGTTTGCATTTTTCTACCTCCGGATGATTTATTTATTTTATTTTAGCACACGGGGGCG
>JAISFB010000130.1 GCA_031263805.1 Oscillospiraceae bacterium | reverse complement strand
TTAATTTTTCTTGACTTTCCCGTTGAATCTTGCTATTATTTTGTGCAGTCGCCCGCCGCGCAGGCGAAAAAAAGCAGCGGCGCCGTTGCGCGGCGCCCACAAACGGAGGATTCTTTTATGCAAGCCGCACACATCGGCAGCCGCGAGCACGGCTCTGTCTTCGCCGAGCTTGAGCCTGTCATCGCGCAATACCGCGGAGTCCGCGGGAGTCTTATCACCGTCCTGCAAAAGGCGCAGGACATTTACGGCTATATTTCCGAGGATACGATAAACTACATCGCGTCCGAAACGGGAATAATGCCCGCCAAAATATACGGCGTAGCCACGTTTTATACGCAGTTTAGGCTGAAGCCCATCGGCAAGTATCTTGTCATGCTGTGCAAGGGGACCGCCTGCCACGTCAACTCGTCCGACGAGATAAGGGCCGCAATAAGCTCATATCTGCACATTGAGGACGGCGAAACGAGCGAGGACGGGCTGTTTACGCTGAACACGGTTTCCTGTCTCGGCTGCTGCTCTCTCGCCCCCGTTATGATGATCCAGACGCCGGAAGGCGAGGACACCTACGGCAGCTTAACGCGCGAGCGCGTGCGCGATATTTTAGGCGATATAGTCGAGAAAGAGCGGGGGCTGTTAACATGAAAATCATTGTAGGCCAAGGGAGCTGCGGCATCGCCTCCGGCGCGGCGAAAACAAGCGCGGAATTCGAGCGGCTGACAGCGCAGCTCGGCATCAACGTCCCCGTCGAAAAAACAGGCTGCATCGGCAACTGTTATCTCGAACCGATAGTTGATATTCGTTCTGACGACGGCGCGCTCATCACCCGTTACGTCAACGTACAGCCCGGCATGGCGTCCGAGATAATAGAGCGCCACATCGTCGGCGGCGAAATCGTGACGGAATACGCGATCTCCGCGCCGGACGAGGGCTTTTTAAGCGCGCAAGAGCGCATCGTCCTGCGGAACGCCGGCATAATCGACCCCGAAAGCATTGACGCGTATCTCGCCGCCGGTGGCTATAAAGCCATCCAAAAGGCGCTCGGCAATATGACGCCGGAAGACGTTATCGCGGAGCTCAAGCTCTCCGGGCTGCGCGGGCGCGGCGGCGCCGGCTTTCCGACGTGGTTCAAGTGGAACGCCGCGCGCGAAAACGCGTCGGACGAAAAATACATGGTCTGTAACGCCGACGAAGGCGACCCCGGCGCGTTTATGGACCGCTCCGTTTTAGAGGGCGACCCGCACTCTCTGCTCGAGGGGATGACCGTCGGCGGCTTTGTCGTCGGCGCGAACACAGGCGTTATATACGTCCGCGCGGAATACCCTCTCGCGATTCATCGCCTGGAAAAGGCGATCGGACAGGCCCGTGAGCGCGGCTATTTGGGTAAAAACCTTTTCGGCTCCGGCTTTGACTTTGATATTTATATCAAGGCGGGCGCGGGGGCTTTTGTATGCGGCGAGGAAACGGCGCTCATCGCGTCCCTCGAGGGTGAGCGCGGGATGCCGCGCTTAAAGCCGCCGTTCCCGGCGCAAAAAGGCTATTGGAAGCAGCCGACGAATATCAACAACGTCGAAACCTTCGCGAACATCCCGTGGATAATCGCAAACGGCGGCGCCGCCTTCGCCGCTATCGGCACGGAGTCCAGTAAGGGCACAAAGGTCTTCGCCCTCGCCGGGAAGATACAAAAGGGCGGGCTTGTGGAGATCCCGATGGGCCTTCCGCTGCGCGAGATCATTTACAGCGTCGGCGGCGGCATAAAAAACGGCAAGGCGTTCAAGGCCGTGCAGATGGGCGGCCCGAGCGGCGGCTGCATCCCGGCGGAGCTTATAGACACGCCCGTCGATTACGAGTCTATCACGAAAACCGGCGCGATAGTCGGCTCCGGCGGCATGATCGTTATGGACGAGACGACGTGTATGGTCGATATGGCGCGTTATTTCCTCGACTTTACGCGCAACGAGTCCTGCGGCAAATGCAATTACTGCCGCGTGGGCACAAAAAGAATGCTTGAAATACTCGAACGCATCACGGCGGGCGACGGTCGCGAGGGCGATATAGAGCTTCTTGAAGAGCTTGCCGTCAAGATCAAGGACGGCAGTATGTGCGGCCTCGGCCAGACGGCGCCGAATCCCGTTCTCACAACTCTGCGCTATTTCCGCAACGAATTTGAGGATCATATCAAGCACAAAAAATGCACGGCGCACTCCTGTAAGGCTCTTATCACGTTTACAGTAACAGACGCGTGCAAGGGCTGCGGCGCGTGTAAGCGCAACTGTCCGTCCGACGCGATAACCGGCTCGGCGCGCGCAAAGCACGAGATCGACGCAGCGAAATGCGTCAAATGCGGAATGTGCGAAACCGTCTGCAAATTCGGCGCGGTCGCGCGTGATTAAAGGGGAGGTCAAGAAATGAGCGTTTCATTATACAACATAACAATTGACGGGCGCGCGCTGACGGGCCGCCCCGGCCAAACGATTCTGCAAGTCTGCCGCGAGAACGGCATAGAGATACCGACGCTCTGTTACGACGAGCGCATCGAGGTATACGGCGGCTGCGGCCTGTGCGTCGTCGAGATCGAAGGCAACAACAAGCTCTTAAAAGCCTGCGCCACGGAAATAAGCGACAATATGTCCGTCCATACGAACACCGAGCGCGTCCGCGAATCCCGCAAAACAAACTTAGAGCTTCTGCTCAGCAACCATATCGGCGACTGCCGCGCCCCGTGTCACCTGAGCTGTCCCGCGGGGACGGACTGCCAGGGCTACGTCGGCCTCATCGCCAACGGTGACGCGGAAGCCGCGATACGCCTGATAAAAGAAAAAATCCCGCTCCCCGCCGCCATTGGCCGCGTTTGCCCGCACCCGTGCGAGGACAAATGCCGCCGCGCGCTCGTCGAGGAACCGGTTTCAATTATGAGCCTAAAGCGCTTCGCGGCGGACACAGACCTTGCCGCCGAAACAAGCTATCTGCCCGAAGTCGCCCCGCCGACCGGCAAGCGCGTCGCCGTAATAGGCGGCGGCCCGTTCGGCCTGTCAGCGGCGTATTTCCTGCGCCGCCGCGGGCACGACGTCACGATCTACGACGCGATGCCGAGCCTCGGCGGGATGCTGCGCTATGGCATCCCCGAATACCGCCTGCCGAAAAAGCTGCTCGACGCGGAGATCGCCCTCATCGAAAAGCTCGGCGTGAAATTCATTCTCAACACAAAGATCGGCGCGGACATCACGCTTGACGCGATACGCGCCGAGTACGACGCCGTATGCGTCGGTATCGGCGCCTGGGTATCGACGGGCACGCGCGCGCCGGGCGAAGACCTCCCCGGCGTCATCGGCGGCATAGACTTTCTGCGCAAGACAGTTCGCGGCGAAGCCCCGAAGCTTGGGGAAAACGTCGCCGTCATCGGCGGCGGCAACACGGCGATGGACGCCGCGAGAACCGCCGTCCGCCTCGGCGCCAAGCGCGTATACAACGTCTACCGCCGCACGATAAACGAAATGCCCGCCGACGAGCTTGAGGTCGAGGAAGCGCGCGAGGAGGGCGTCATATTCAAAACGCTCACAAACCCGCTCGAATACTCCGCCGGCGATAACGGTAAAGTCGCAAAAATGACCCTTCAAATAATGCAGCTCGGCGAGCCGGACGCCTCAGGCCGCCGAAGCCCCGTCCCCGTCGAAGGTAAAACGGAAACTCTCGACGTTGACACCGTTATCCTCGCGACAGGCCAGGCCGTAAATCCCGACGGCCTTTCAGCCTTAGAGCTCACGCGGCGCGGCGGCATAGTCTACGACAAGGCCACGTATATGACGTCCGTCCCCGGCGTCTTCGCCGGCGGCGACTGCGGCAACGACAAAATCTCCATCGCCATAGAATCCATCGGCGACGCGGACAAATGCGCCAAATCAGTTGATGAGTATTTGAACGGCGAACCCGTTGCCTCCATTTCCTCCATTGCTTTCGCTGCCCCGTATATCCACACGCGTGACGACGTTTCCGAAAAGACGTTTGAAGACCGCGAGCGGCTTTTCCGCGAAAGCGAGCGCGTCTTATCCCCCGAAAAGCGCCGCGATAATTTCTCAGAGCTCCGCCCCGCGGCTTTTTCCGCCGAGCAGGCCGTCCGCGAAGCGTCCCGCTGCTTAGAGTGCGGCTGCGGCGATTATTTCGACTGCAAGCTTGTGTCCTACGCGAGCGAATACGGCGTTTCTCCGGAGCGGTTTTCCGGCGAAAAGCACCGCGTTGAATACGAAGA
>JAISFB010000079.1 GCA_031263805.1 Oscillospiraceae bacterium | reverse complement strand
ATCGCTTGCTGCGTCGCCATCAAATCGGCGCCGCTGTCCTTTGTATGCTCAAATGACCCGTCGGCAAGCGCGAAACTTAGCAGCGCGTCGAGCGCCGTTTTTCCGTTTTTCGTGAAGCGCTTATCGTCGATGCCGATCCCGAGCGCGCCGAGCGCCGTTATCGTCTGCGCCGCGCTTTCGCAGTTTGAAGCTTCGCGGCTTTTATAGCCCCCGTCCGGCTGCTGTATCGCGGATAAAAAGCCGAGCGCCCGGTCTATAACGTCCGACACCTCGCGCCGCTCCTTGTAAGGCGCGAGGGCGAGCAGGACCATCGCCGTTACATCCGCCTCCGGCGGTTCGTTTGTCTTGTCGCTGCCGGAGCCTGAGAGCGTAAAACGCCCGTCCGTCCTCTGCCGCGAGAGTATATCGGCGAGGTAACGCTCTTTCATTTCGCCGTATTTGCTGTTTTCGCCGTATTCCGGCGCGCAGTCCAGCGCGATGAGCGCCCACGCGGGGCCGTTTATCCCCTGCGCGCGCACCTTGTCGTATTCTAAAAGCTTCGCCGTCAAGTCGTAGCCGCCGAAGCTGCGCGCGTCCTCGCCGAGCGCTGTCAGGGCAAGGATGAGGCGCGAGTATTCCGTATATTTGCGCTCGTGCAGGACGCCCTTTGTCTCCTGCAGCTTCGACGCGACCGATTTTTTATAGCTCGCGTAAAAGCCCGGCGGCGCGTAATAGCCGCTTTTCGCGACGGCGAAAACGGCCCAGTCGCCCGACAAAATATCGGGCGACTCTATGGCGCCGAGATACCGCGCCGTTTTTTCGATAGCGTCGCCGGTATCGGCCGCCGCAGCTGCGCCCGCCGGTAAAGCGAGCGCGGCCGCCGACAGGCTGAGCGCCAGAATCAAGACTGCTATTCTTCTTTTCAAATTACTTTTCATATTTCTTATCATATTTTTTGCCCGCTTATCGGCTCTCACTTATATATATCTGCACGCGGCTTTGCACGAGCTTCGCCGTTTCCTCGGCGGACTTGCGCCCGGCGAAGTATTCGGCGGCCTCCTCAGAGATTATCGTCAGCACTTCCGTGTAATAGGTGAAAACCTGCGTCGTACTCGCTATCAGCGCGTCCACGGCGTCGATCTCCGCCTGCGTGAGGTGGTAATTCTCGTCGTATTCGTTGTTTGCGGCCATATCCACCGTCTCCGGGACAGCGATCGCGCTTGAGAGCGTAGCCCGCGCGGAAATGGGGCCGTCATACGCGTTATCCGGGACGTAGCCCGGGCGGTCCTTCAGCGGCGTAAGCTCGTATTCCTTCACCTTATCCATATAGCTTTGGCTGATGCTGAAGCCACCCCAGAAGCGCCCTGATTCGTTCGTGTCCGGCTCCGTATCGACGAGGCCGTACAGGAAATCGAAGCAGACCTGCTTAAACTCCCCGCGCGCCGAAATAGCGTACTGCCCTCCGCTCGGGAAGATCACGGAGCCGCTGCCGGAATCCGTCGGGAAGCCGACGAACGTCACTTCCTCTCCGATACGCTCCTCAAAATCCCTGATGTTCCTGTAGTTGACGACCTGCTCCATCGCCAAGATGGCGTAATCGTCGCGCTGGGCGTTTTGATATCTGTCCCAGTCCTCCTGCTCCCAGCCGTTCCAATCGGCGGTCTCCGGGAAGCCTTTCGCGAATTCGAGCAGATGCGTAAAGCTCTCGTCGAAGCTGCAGGTGCCCGTCGTGCGGTCGATAAACTGCGACATTCCGAGCATAAGGCCCGTATTCAGCGCGTCCTCCCGGCTCATCATATAAAACGAGCGTGTGCCCTCCGGCATATTCGCGAGCGTGCGTTCCATATCGTCAAGCGTCCAACCTATCGTGTCGCCGACGACAGAGCGCTTCGCCGTCGCCGTTTGTATGTAGAAGGACGGCATAAGGCGGTAAAGCTTGCCGCCGATCTCGTCCGCCTTCAGCACGCTTTGGACGAAATCCTCGCGGTTTACCTTTTCTGAGGCGTCGATAAGCTCGTACATATCGGCGAACAGGCCCTTGCTCGCGAGCGTTGGCAGGTCGAGATCCTCGTTGAGGACGAGGATATCCGGTATCTTGCCCGTGATAAGGTCGGCGCGGAGCTTGCTTATGCCGACCTCCCAATTGCCGTCCGTGTTATAGGTGCTGTAGTCCTCTATCGTGATCTTATACTCGTCGCTGCTTCTGTTGAAGGCGAGGACCTCCCGCCTGAAGCTGTAGTCGTCGTGAAGCTCCGCCACGCTGAGAATGATTTTTTCCTTGTTCTCCGCGTCCGGCACGGGCGTCAGCTTCATCAGCCGCAAGCCGCCGTCCTGATACTGGAGTATGAGAAATTCCCCGCCGCCGAAGCTCTTGATGCCGTTTCCGATGTTCCCGTCGATATCGGAATTCAGGAAGCTTACTACTTCGCGCGCTTCGCCGCTCGGGAGCATCCCGTATACACCCTTGTTGCCCAACGCGAAGTAAAGCAGATATTCGCCCTCTCCCGTCATATACTCGCCGTTTACCCACATATTGCCCGGCAGCGTGAACGCTATGCTCTCGCCCCAGCCGCGCGTCACCTTGTCGATGACCTGCCACGTTCGCGGTGCGCCGCCCGAGGAATAGTCATTGACGCATACGGCGGCGCGCCCGTCGGAAAAGCGCGCGAGGCTCTCAAAATTCGTATCGTCCGCGGCCTTTAGCTCAAACAGCCGCCGACCCGTCTCGTCCACCGCGAGGATGAAGCTTCCGCAATTGAGATAAATCGTCCCGTCGTCCGCCTGCGCCGCGCCGTTTAGATAGAGGTAGTCATATTCGGTATTGTTTTCGTCGCCGCCGGTCAGGAGTTCCTTCAAATCGACGGACACCGTCTCGTTCCAGCTTTCGTCGTACAGATGAAACATGGTTTTCTGCTCGTAGATGGGGTTCATAGAGTCGCTGTAGTCCTCGTAGGCTTCGTTCAGCGCGACGGCGAACTTGCCGTCCGGCAGGCACTTCATCAGCGAGATGTTTGTATAGCGGTATACGTCCTCCCCGTCGGAGCTCAGCCGGCCGGCCTTGACGGACATATGCGTCTGCGGCTCCGTTTCGCTGCCGTCGAGCGCTATTGATATTATCTCATAAAGCTCTGTGTAGCCGGCGGCTTCGGCTTCCTCGACTTCCTCGAGCATAGTGTCGTCGTCAGTGTCATCCGTCAAGGGCGCGATGGGCACGGGGACGGAGGCGCCGCCCGAGTTGTCGGTGAACGTGTAGCGCGTGAAATACGCCCTGCCGTTCGCCGCGTCGAGCAGACCGAGATTGTCGATCGAAACGCCGAGCGACAGCTCTGCGGCTTTGTATACGTTCTCAAGCTTCTGTTTTACCGGCCCGCCCGTTTCGGAGGGCTCGCCGTCGTTTTTCTTGCAGGATACCGACGCGAACGCCATACAAAAGGCGAGCGCGAGCGATATTGCCGTTTTTAATCTGTTGCCTGACATCTTTTCTCCTTTAATCACCGCTGAATTTTCCCTCTCAGGAATACGGCTTGCGCTTGCTGAATTATTTCTTCACGGGAATATGACTTGCGCTCATAACCGTGGAACAGCTTCAAGTCGCCCGGAACGGGCGACCGCGCCGTAGGCGCGTAATTGTAAATCACAATCCGGCTCCGCCGGACTTAATTCGTCTCGCTGATGAAAATTTGCACGCGGCTCTGTATTATATCGGCGGCGTCCTGCGCCGATTTCGCGCCGGACAGGAACGCGCCCGCTTCCTCCTGTATGATGCTCATGATCTGCGGATTCGCGCCGTAGACGCGCACCGCGCCCTCGATAGCCCGGCGCGCCGCCGAGACCTCGTCCTCCGACAGCGCGTAGTTATCCAGCGACGTCACAAAGCTGCTCCACATTCCGCCCATGCTCCGCCAGCCCTCAACTGTCTGCTCGAACTGCTCGAGCGACGTGTACGTAGTGCCCATAATCGTGACGCCCTTGCTGAAATCGCGCTGCTCTATCGGCAGCATCTCCTCCGCCGCCGCTTTCTCAAAGCGGTTTTTGTTTATCGACAGCACCGCGCCGCCGCCGCCGAAGCCGAAGCCCCCGCCGCCCGACGTGCCGAGCGCGATATCCTCGCGCAGCAGACGGCTGATAAAGCTCCACGCGATGTCCTTATACTGCGAATTCTTTGAGATCGCGAGGTCGGCGTTCATTATTATCGAGCTGCCGCTCTCCTCCGCCGTCGGGTAGCCGAACAGCGATACCTCCTCGCCGAACGTCTCGTTATACGTGCGCACGTCGCGCACGGAGCTTACGGACTCCGAGCTTAATAACACTTTATCGTCCGTGTACATCCCCGCGAAGTCGAAGTCCGGGTCAAACGTCGGCGTCGTCTCGGGGAAGCGCTTTGTGAATTCGAGGAAATCGGCGAACTCTTTCGAGTTGAAGCTGCATTCAAGCGTTTCATAGTCGATATACGCGCTGACGACGGCGTTGGCGGCGTTGCTGAGCCATTCGCTCGACGTCGTCGCTCCGAAAGAGAAGCCGGACATCGTGTACATTATCATCGCGTCGGGATAACG
>JAISFB010000074.1 GCA_031263805.1 Oscillospiraceae bacterium | reverse complement strand
TGTATGCGCCCGCGCCGATGTAATACGTCACTCCGGCGTTCAGATTGTAACTGATGCGGGAGTTTCTATCACTTGAGCTGATGTCGTCGTTGCTTGTGAGCAAATATGCAGATGTCATCGCGGAGCTTGAATAGAGATAGAGATAAGGGTCGCCACTGTTGTTTGATGTAGAAAAAGTATACGTTCCCGTTGTTGGCGGCGTAAACGCAAATCTTGTCGGTGCTCCCGCGACGACGGAAACAGTACGTGAGCCCGCGCCAATCGCGGTCATAGCGCCGGATGCCGCAGCTTGCGCTTGCCAGACGGCGTACAGCATCACATTTGCGTTCGCAGTATAACTGCCGCCGGGTTGATAACTCGCCGATGTCGCGGCGGAGCCGGTCGACCAGCCCAGAAAGGCATATCCGCTTCTGGTCGGGCGCACGCTGCTGAGCGTCAAGCCGGCGTTTTGCGTCTTCGTCTGCGACGCGGGCGCGCCGCTGCCGCCGTTGGCGTTGTAGCTCACAGTATATGTATATACGGTAGCCGGAGCGGTCACGCTGACCACATAGCTTGCCGCACCGTTGCCGTAGGTTCCGGCGTAGAACGAATAAGCTTGTCCAGCCGATAGGTTTACTGAAAGCCGGAAATTACTGCTTCCCGCCTCGTCGTCGGCTATTCTCGACGCTGACGATGAATTTGAATTGTACGCCGCCGGGTCATAGCTTCCGTTTCCCGAGCTCGTGAATATATATGTCCCCGTGACTGTCGCGGTCGTGCTTATCCGCACTCTGCCCGTCACACCGCTGTAAACGGAAATCGAACGCGCCGCGCCCGGATTTATGGTTGCGGAGCCTCCGGATGTGGTTGTTGCGGGTGTGGGCGTCGAAGTCCCCGCGCTTGACGCGGTCCCCGTGATCCTCAGCGTGTATGAGCCCGACGACGTCCCGTTATAGCTTGCGACCTTTATATAGTAAGTTCCGATGGGCAGATTGACGCTCATTCCGAACGCCCGCCCGTTTAAGTCGTCGTTACTTGCGATCAACGACTGCGAGCTGCTATATAGGTATCCGTAGCTGTCCAAGCCTCCTGAAACCGTCGATGCGATCGTGATGGAGCCCGCGGCGGGAAGCGAGAATCTGAACCAATCGACGTCCGTATTGGGGCTGATCACGCCCGAAACCGTCGAGTTCAAATTGATAAATGTTGCGGAGGAGCCCAGAGTATTTGCGTGGTCGTCTGCCGCCGCCGCCAAATCCGGCGGGATGAGCACGAGCAGGAGCGCGATTGAGAGCATAATAGAAACAACGCGTTTTTTCATAGTAAAATACATTCCTTTCGCTGCGCTCAAGGCGCAAATAGTAATGAAAACGGGGCGGGAGCCCCGCGAGTGTGGTATAATCGGCTTGAAGGGGAAGCAACTACAAAGCACGGTAAGGTGAGTTGCAGATTGTCTTCTGGGACTCAAGCCAGTATATTAAACAGTGTAAGAATCGCCATTCAAGCACAAATGAGTGGAGCTTTTAGCCCGCACGCTAATCATTGTTCATGCAATTGCTGAAATGTGCGGCGGTTCAGTCCATGCTTTCCCTTCGCCAATTTATTTATGGGAGGGAAGATTTTGACTGTCGTTTACCCAATCTGCTGCGGCGTGGATGTCCACAAGACATTTTTCGTTGCGACGCTCATCACCACGGACGGGCTGCTGCCGAAGTACCAGAAACGGCGATTCTCCACGTTCAACAAGCAGATACTCGCGTTCAAGGCTTGGCTGCTGGAGAACGGCTGCCGGGACGTCTGTATGGAATCTACCGGGAAGTATTGGATTCCCGTGTTCAACCTTTTGGAGGATTCCATCAGCGTCACCGTCGCAAACCCCAAATGGGTCAAGACCATCAAGGGGAACAAGGATGACGCCAAAGACTCCAAGTGGATCGGAGACCTATTCCGAATCGGGCTTGTTCCCGGCAGCTTTATCCCCGGCAAGGACATCCGCACCCTGCGGGAGTACACACGGTACCGCTCCAAACTGGTTTCCTGCAAATCCGGCGAGAAGAACCGCTATCAAAATGTGTTCACCGTCTGCAATGTCGCCCTTGATGCTGTCGTCACCGACATGTTTGGCAAATCCGCCACTTCCATCACGGACTACATCGTAAACTCCGACACTTTTGACCCTGTTCATTGCGTCTCCCTCTTGAAAGGCTCGCTCAAAAAGAAAGCGGATGAGGTCGTGGAATCTATCGACGGCTTTCAGATGACCGTTCCACAGAAAGAGCGCGCTAAAATGGTGAGAGAGCATTATGACTATCTTGTGGGCCACATCGAAAAGCTGGACGCGGCAATCGACGCGCTTGCAGAACCCCTTGAATCTGCCATCACTTTGCTTTGCACCATCCCCGGCATCCGGCGCGAGTCCGCCATTACCGTCCTTTCTGAAATCGGCACGGATATGTCCCAATTCGACTCATCCAAGCGCCTCTGTCGCTGGGCTGGATTGACGCCCGGTAACAACGAGTCCGCCGGCAAGAAAAAATCCGTTCGCATCACCCGCGCCGGTGTTTACCTCAAGCCCGCCCTCGTCGAGGCCGCCCACGCCGCTGTCAAATCCAAAGCTTCTCCCTACTACGCCGTCAAATACGAGCGGATATCAAAGCGCCGAGGGAAGAAACGTGCCATCATAGCTATTGCCCGGATGATCCTGACCGCCATCTTCCATATGCTCTCTACAGGAGAAGTTTGGAATCCTGCGGATATGTCCCGCTTCGATATGCCGCCCGAACTCCGCGAGAAAGAACTCCAAAAGTCCCTGCGCCAAGCCGTGAAGCTCCTCATCGCCAACGGCCTCGTCGCTCCTGATTCCATCCAAATCCCGCATCCTGTCCCTGCTTAAAACTTGAAAAATTCGTTCCTTTCACCAAGGGGGCAGTCTGTCCTTTTTCCGGTGGTGACCGGGTACTCGTTGTTTTCACGCTATGCACTCTGCAAACTTGGGCACGCCGGAATTCGACGAGGCGAAATACGACGAGGTCGTCAGGATACACGAGCGCATTGCCGAGAAAGCGCCCGAGCTTGACGAACGGCTCGGCGGAATTATGAATCTTGCGGCCGTTCACGCCGCCGCCGGTTTTCTCGAATTGTCGGAGGATGCCGCGAAACGACTTCCCGGACGCTCGATGAGCCGCGAGAACGCCATGACCGCCGCCTTGTATATGCGCGGCGAGCGGCTGAAAAAGCATCTTGAGGAAGAGCTCCGCGCAGCGGTGTTCAATATAGATACGATCGTCGGTATAGCGGCTTCCGGCCTACATATCTACAATTTGCCGGCGGACCTTTCACACGCCGGCTCGCGCGAGGAGCGGCTCGCGCTGTATGACTTCGCGGCGAAGGCGTATGAGCTGACGCGCGATTTCCCGTGGAGCGGGAATTGGGCGTCCCGCGCCGCGCATATGTGTTACCTTGCGGCGGAGCTGCTTATCGACGAATACGGAGACGTTGACTCGGCGTTCGGCTATCTCAACCGCGCCGCCGGCTACTGCGAGCCGATCCCCGGCGAAAAGCCGGTGCGGCGCTCCCGCGGACAAGAATCTTTCGCCGATGGAGCGGAGGACTATACTCCGACCGACGCGGCGCGTGAATCGCTGCTCGGAATTTTGAACTACGCCAACGACATTCCGAAGGGCGCGACAAGCGCGTTTACGCCGTGTCGCGACGTCCCGCGCTTTTTGGCGATAATCGCAAAATTGACGCGTCGCGCGTAAGCGCGCAGACGCGTGATTTAACGTGCGTGCGCGCACGGGGTACGCCCCACGCGTCAGCCGTGCGAGAACGTGTTTTCCTGCGCCGCGCGCGCGCCGTATATGAGCTCGCCGTAGTCGCGGCCTCCGGGGACGCCGACGGCGTCGGCGCGGCAGTGCCGGCAGTGACGGAATACTCTGATGTACGGCTCGGCGCCGCGCCGCGCCGCGTCGAGCTCGTCGCACTCGGGCTCGCGGACGTGCGACAGCTTGTTTTGCGGTATAAGCGGAATGATATTGTACACCGTCGCCCCGGCTTCACTCACAGCCTTCGCGATCTCGGCTATGTGCATGTCGTTCACGCCCGGCACGAGCACGGTGTTTACCTTGACCGTCACGCCCACCGACGATATTTTGCGGATGCCCTCCAGCTGATTTCGAATCAGCGTTTCGGGGTCGACGCCGAATACGATTTGCTTCAGTATATCCGGCTCGACCGCGTTTACCGTCACGGTCAGCGTGTCGATGCCTACCTCCAAAAGCTCCCCGGCTTTCTCGGGCAGCAGCAGGCCGTTTGTGGACATACAGCGCAGCAAATGCGGAAGCTCGCGCTTTATCAGCCGGAACGTATCCAACGCGTACGGCGTCGCGAGCGTATCGCCCGGCCCCGCGATCCCCGCGACGGTTATCTCCGGCGCGAGCTCCACGGCGCGGCGCACGACGTCGAGCGCTTCCAGCGGGGTCAGCACCTCACCCGTGACGCCGGGGCGCAGGACGCCGCGGTCGGCGTCTAACGCGCGCGAGCAAAACGCGCACGCGATATTACAGCCGGGGCTGACCGGCAAATGCACGCGCCCCTTGTTGTTTGGCCTGCCGAGCGCGAAGCAGGGGTGTTCGAGCTCCAAGCTCCGGCGCGGCGGCGCCGCCGGCCTGTAGCCGCCGCGGCCGAGGTATTTCGCGTACCGCGCCAGCAGGCTCTCAATTGAGCCGGCCTGCTCTAACGCCTGAATGTTGCTGCGCTGGAGCTCGCTCACCGCCGCCCTGCCGATTTTCGCCGCGATCACGGCGCCGCAGTCGGAGATGAGCGCGACGGTCTCGTCGAAGCAATTTATATTGAGTTCTTTGAGCGTCAGGCCGCAGCCGCCGTTATTCTCCCGGCTTTCGAGTATCTCAAAGCCGTCCGGCGTGACCTCGGCTATCACAAAATACGGCGTGTTGCCGAAGTGACGGTTTACGGTCTCGCCGTCGCTTGTCGCAAGCGCTATTTTCATACGCGCCCCTCCCGATTCAGAAATTTATATCCCGGCGCTTTCGCCGCCGACGACCTCGCCGCTTTCGAGCGCGAGCAGCCTGTCGCTCCAGCCCGCCGCCCAGTCGCGGAGCTCTTGCAGCTCCAGCGGAGAAGGCGTTTTGCTGACCTCGTGCGCCGCTATCGTTTCCGCGAGCTTTGCGTACACTCCGGCCTGCTCGCTCTCCGGCGCGGCTTCTATCACTGTTTTGCCTTTTAATTCGCATTGCGTCACGGTCACGGAGCGCGGGATGTATTGCACTATCTGCGTTTTCGTGCGCTCGGCGAAGTCCGTTACTATCTCGCGGTTGTAGCCGCGATCCATAGAGTTCGCGATAACGCCGCCGAGCAGAGCGCCGCCGGCGTTTGAATACTTTTTTATGCCCTTGAACAGATTGTTGCTCGCGTAAATACTCATAAAATCGCCGCTGGACACGGTGAAAACGTGCTGCGCGATACCCTCGCGTATCGGCATCGCGAACCCGCCGCACACGACGTCGCCGAGCACGTCGTAGATCACGTAATCCAGATCGAGCTCCTCAAACGTCTTTTGCTGCTTGAACAGCTCCACCGCCGTGATTATGCCGCGTCCCGCGCAGCCGACGCCGGGCGCGGGGCCGCCCGCCTCCACGCAGTATATGCCGTTAAAGCCCCGGAACACGACGTCGGCGGCCTTGATCTGCCCTTTCTCGCGCAGCGTATCGAGCACCGTCGGTATGTAGCTGCCGTCGCGCAGCGTGTTTGTGCTGTCCGCCTTGGGGTCGCACCCGAACTGCATCACCTTGTAGCCGAGCTTTGACAGCGCGGCGGACAGGTTGGAGGTCGTGGTCGATTTCCCGATCCCGCCCTTGCCGTAAATCGCTATTTGTTTAATTTGCTTTGCCATTATTTATGCCCATTCCTTTCGGTTGACCGATTCAGTTATACCAGTAGCGCGACTTTTCGTCACGCGCGTCGAATATGCCCGTGGACAGATACCGCTCGCCCGTGTCCGGCAGTATCGCGAGGACGGTTTTTCCCGCGTTTTCCGGACGCTGGGCGATATGCGCCGCCGCGAACGCCGCCGCGCCGCTCGATATGCCGACAAGCAGGCCTTCCTCCCGCGCAAGCGTGCGCGCGGTGTCCGTCGCCTCGTCGTCGAGCACCTTGTATATCTCGTCCACGAGCTTTAAGTCGAGCACGCTCGGGATGAAGCCCGCGCCGATGCCCTGTATTTTGTGCGGGCTGGGGTTGCCTCCGCTCAGCACGGGCGACGCGGACGGCTCGACCGCCACGATTTTCAGTTCGGGCTTGCGCTCTTTCAAATATGCGCCCGCGCCCGTGAGCGTGCCGCCCGTGCCCACTCCGCCGACCAAAACGTCGATCTTGCCGTCCGTAGCCTCCCAAATTTCCGGACCCGTCGTCGAGCGGTGTATCTCCGGGTTCGCGGGGTTTTCAAACTGCTGCAAAATTACGCCGTGCGCGATCTGCGTTTGAAGCTCCTCTGCTTTACGGATCGCGCCCTTCATACCCTGCGCGCCGGGCGTTAAGACGAGCTCCGCGCCGAGCGCGGTCACGAGAGCGCGGCGCTCGGAGCTCATCGTGTCCGGCATTACCACCACGATCTTATATCTGCGCGCCGCCGCTACGAAGGCGAGCCCCACGCCCGTGTTCCCGCTCGACGGCTCTATTATCACGCTGTCGGGCGTGAGCGCGCCTTTTTTCTCCGCGTCAACGACCATCGAGTACGCTATGCGGTCCTTCACGCTGCCGAGCGGATTGAAGTATTCGAGCTTTAACAGCAGGTCGGAGCCGGTTATCCTCGCGAGCGCGTTGAAGTTTTGAGGGCGCAGCACCGGCGTGTCGCCGATAAGCTGCGTTAGGTTGTTTACTATCTTGCTCATACCGCTTCGCTCTCCTTAATATTAAGTCTTGTGTCCGTCGCGAGCCATTCCCGCGACAGCGGCAAGCCGACGTATTCGGACACGTTCTTGAAAAAGCTCGTGTTCTTTATCACCTTGGCCGCCTTTCGGGCGAGCTCATAGGCGCCTGTGTAGCCCATATAGTTCAGCGTCATACCGAACAGCGGTAAATTGGGCACCCCCAAGCGGCTTATCCAGCCGTTCGCGCCCATATGCCCGCAATAGATATCCGGTTTCAGGCGCTTCACGACCGCGACCTCCTCCGCGGGCTGCCCCGCGGCGACGGTGATCTCAAGCTGCGGATCGTGCAGCTCCTCCGCTATTTCCTCCACAAAACGGTCCACGTTGTGGGCCTTCACGCCCACGAGCCTCATTCCGAGCTCGTCCTTGAAAAACGCCGCCGTGGTGAGGATGCGCGTCTCGCCCCCGCCCACATAGACGCTCTTGCCGGACAGCAGCTTGCGAAACGGCTCCAAGGCCTTATTGAGCTCGTCGTTTTCGAGCTTTATCACGCGCTCCGCTTCTGCCTCTAAGCCAAAGTGCGCCGCGATCTGGCGCAGCCATCTGTTTGTGCTGCGTATGCCGATGGGCAGCGTGTCGATGATGTACGGCGTCCCGAAGCGCTCTTGCAAATGCCCGAGCAGATAGTCGTCGTGCGTGGCGCATATAGATACGTTCAGCGCGGCCTCGCCGATGTGCGCGAGGTCGTCGAGCGTGGCGTTGAGCGGCAGGACGCGCGGCGTCAGCCCGAGGGCCGAGATGAGCCGCGAGAGCTCGACCTCGTCGCCGTTGCTGTTGCTGCCGACGTTGAAAATATTCACCGTCCTTGATATGCGGTAGCCGTCAGCGAAGCCGCGCTGCTCATCGACGTCGGGTATGGCGCTGCGCTCCTTCACGACGGGCTCGACCAAATGGCGCAGCAGCCCGTGATACGCGCTGTCGTAACCGCTGGCGACGTATTTGCTCTTAAAGCCCTCGCAGTGTATCGGAACGAGCTTGGCGGACAGCCGCCCGTCGAGCTCCGTCACAAGCGAGTCTATATCGTCTCCGATGATGCCGGGGACGCAGCCGTTGGCGATGATGATCGCGTCCGGGTGATACTCGCGCTCGGCGTACAGCACCGCGTCGCGGAGCTTGTCGATGCCGCCCTGAACGACGTCCTGCTCGTCCATATTCGTGTGCAGCCACACAAATTCCTCGCTGCGTTTGCCGCGCGTGGCGCGGGTGGTCTTGCGCGTGCCGCTCGTGCCCACGAAGCCGGAGCAGCAGCCGAGCGGGCTGTGTACGATTATCACCGCGTTTGTAAGGCTGCTGACAATCCCGACGGCGAGCATAAGCTGGCAGCCGCCGCTCTGCGCGAATTTGCGGCTTTGCAGCTGGGCGCAGCCGCTTTGGATGTCCTCGATAAGCTGAGAGCATTCGCCGCAGTACGCAGAGCAGACGCCGATCCGAGTTTCCCGCACGGGCGGCGCTACCTGACGCGTGAAGCCGTAGGTCAATTCCTGAGTATATTTTGTTGACATAATTGCAATTCTCCTGTCTTGAAAATTCCCTATCGGGCCGAAACGAGCTGCGAAAGCAGGTCTTCCGTGAGCGTCAGGCCGCCCCTGAACCCGGCGTAGCCCCGGTTGAGCGCGACGCGGTTGCTCACGGGGAACGCGACGGTCAGCAGGTTGGCGTTCAGCGTCTCCGCCAAGCCCGCCTCAATGCCGGAGCCGATCACAAACGCAGGCGACAGCGCGTCGTAATACTTTTCGTTGCGGTTGAGCCCCCAGCTTCCGCGGACGTGCTTGATTATCTGCCCGGCCTGCTGCTCGAACACGACGGCGGGCCTTAATTCGCTCGTGACATCGTCAAAGCGTTTGGCGTATTCCGCCTGCTGCTGTTCGTTCTCAAGGTCGTTGACGGCGGTCAGATGCGGTATCCAGCCGAGGTCGTTCGCGACGAATTTTGTGAGCGCGTGGGCGTAATAGCTGTCGGCGACGGTGATGGCGTACCGCTGCCAGTCGAGGTCGGAATACATATCCACAATGCGCCCGAAAAAGTCGTAGAAGTACGCGTTCTCGCTCGCGATGACCCGTTCTACGAGCGTACCGTCGAGCCCTAACTCCGCGCCGAGCTGCCGCAGAAACGCCGCCGTGCCGCTCGGGCCTATCGGCAGCTCCGACAAAATATACGGCGTGCCGTTAAGCTCTTGCAGCCTCCGCGCGGGCTGTATCCCCGTTTCCGGCGCGAGCACGACGGACAGCGACGCCGCGCCGTACCGGCGAAGCTTCGCTATGCTGTTTCCCGTGCCGAAGAACGTGTTCGCCTTCACGCCCACGAGCCCCAGCAGACGCTCTATCTCGTCCAAATTGCCGCGGTAGAATACGTCGTGACCCGGCACGACGCCGAAGATATTCACCTCTCTCGTGTCCTTGACCGGCGACGGCTCTATGACGTTTTCCACTATCGCCGTCATAACGGCATCGTAGCCCTTAAGCGTGTTGCCGAGAAAGCCGGGCGTGCTCACGCCGATGACGTTCCGGTCCGAAAAGCCCCGCGCTATGCCGCGGGCGTCGTCGCCGATGATCTCCACTTGACAGCCTGTGACTACGACGTACAGGTCGCCGTCGAGCGCAAACAGCGTGTTTTCGATCTGCTCGTATAATCTGTCCTCCCCGCCGAAAACGACGTTGTTCTCAGCGATATTCGTCGTAGACAGCATACTGCCTCCGCAGTAGCCCACGCCGCGGTAGCCCGCCGCGCCGTTATAGGTCCCCGCCAGGCTGCTCGCGCAGCCTCCCGCCGCGTGCACTATCGGCACGACGCGGTTGAGCCCGGTAAGCGTGGTAAGCGCGCCTCCCAACGCGCAGCTGAATTTCGGGCGTTCAATGAATGTTGACATTCGCTTTTCCTCCTATTTGTTTGCTGTTTGCTATTTGCTATTTGAATCTGATCTTTTCTAATTTATCGATCTGCACGACCTTGCCGTCCTGGATTATCAGCGTTATCGTGCCGTACTTGATTTCGCGCAGGTACGCGAGCAGCTTTTGGAACTGTTCTTCCGTAATGACCGTTTCCGCGTCCCGGGGCGTGAGTGCTTTGACCGTATACATTGCTCGTCTCCTTATATGGCTCGTCTCCTTATATGGCGCCCGTCTCCTTATATGCGCACGTTTCCTTATATAGCGGCGTCGTCAAGTATCGCTTCGCTTATATCGACGGCCGGGCCGCCTATATTCAGCGGCGCCGGGTCTTTGTCCTGCAACAGCTCCCATACGCGGTGAGTTATGATGTTGAAGTCCGTCGTATCGCGCACCTGAGAGACCCGGCGCGGGCGCGGGAGATCGACCTCCACCACCTCCTTGATGCGTCCGGGGCTTTTGCTGACAACCGCCACACGGTCGGCGAGCCCGACGGCCTCCTCGATGCTGTGCGTTACGAATATCACCGTCTTGCCTGTTTTCTCCCAGATGGACAGCAGCTCATCCTGCATCGTTTCGCGCGTTTGGGCGTCCACCGCCGCGAACGGTTCGTCCATAAACAGCACCTCGGGGTCATAGGCGAGTGAGCGGGCTATCGCCACGCGCTGCTGCATTCCGCCGCTCAGCTCGTAGGGATAGTGGTTTTCAAAGCCCTCGAGCCCGACGAGCTTTATGAAGCGGTCGGAGACGTCCCGGCGCTCTTTTTTCGGTACGCGCTTGATCTCCAGCCCGAACTCGATGTTCCGGCGGACGCTGCGCCACGGGAACAGCGCGTAGCCCTGAAGCACGATGCCGCGGTCGAGCGCGGCGCCGTTTATCGGCTTGCCGTCGATGAGTATCTCGCCGCCGTCAGCCCTCGCGAGCCCGACCAAAATGTCGAGCAACGTGCTTTTTCCGCAGCCGCTGGGCCCCACTATGGTGACGAACTCGCCCTCCCGCACTGTCAGGGAAAACCCTGACAGTGCGTAGAAATCTTCGTTCGTGCCCCGTTTTTTGAACTTGCGGTCTATGCCGCGTATTTCGATTTTCGGCGCGTTCGACATACCGCTCTCCGCCTAATCGATATCGAGGCCGTTTATGAAGCGGGCGTCGAAAATGTCGGTCACGCTCACCTGACCCTCGTCAAGCACGCCGTAGTCTACAAGGTCGTTTATCCACGGCTGGATCAGCTTACTCGGCACGTCGCCGCTGACGTTGCCGCCGTTATAAAAGTAATGTACGGCGTTCACGGTCGTTCCTATGTATTCGCCGGTGAGCGTCACCGCCTCGTCCGGATGCTCCAAGCCCCACTTTTGCGATTCGGTTATCGCGTCCGTAAAGCGCTGGATCCAGTCGGGGTGTTCTCCGACAAAGTCTTGCGTGAAGTAGAAAATCTCCGCGCCGGTGGCGGCGCCGAGTCCCGAATCGCGTGAGTCGAACAGCAGCTTTAACCCCTCCTGCTCCGCCAAGTAATAGAACGGCGGGTGGATGCCGGCGATATCGAGGTCGCCCTGCGTCACAAGCTGAACGGCGGCGGTGTCGCTGTCGTAGCCCACGAACGAGAGCCGTTCCGGGTCGAGGCCGTGATTCTTCAGCACCTGCTGCGGGATGAACGTCAGGCAGTTTGAAGAGCCCACGCCGCTGATCGTGATCTCGCCGCCGCCGTTGAAGTCTTGTAAGTCGGCAATCTCGTTCAGTCCGGAATCGGGCGACACGTAGAAACGCATATGCTGATATTTGCGGTCGATGTCGTCCGTGTCCGGGTCTACCTGATTGAACGCCACGCCGATGATGTCCGTGCCCTCCGCGTATTGCTGGGCGAGCGTGCCGGGGCTGTCCACGTCGAAGTCATTTGTGCCGTTCAGCACGGCGGCGAGGTTTTCGCTCGTTTCGCCGGTGTATTCGATCTTAATGCCGTGTTTCTCGAATATGCCCTGCGTTTCGCCGACGACCCACGGGGTGGACGTGCAGTTTTTCTTCGTGCTGGTGCGCAGCGTGATGAGCTCGGGCGGGGCGTTTTGATCCGTTCCCGTGTTGCCCGACGTGTCGGAGCCGCCGGTCGTCTGAGAACCGCTCGGGGGCTTGGCGCTCCCTCCGCCGCACGCGCTGAGCAGCAGGGCCGCGGCCAGAGTAAACGCGAAAATTGTTCCGATGGTTTTTGAGAGTTTCATTGTGGTTTTTCCTTTCAAAGTAAAAATATATTTTTATGTCAATCCCGGACCCGGGGCGCCGTTGCACGCCTTACGGGCTCGGGCTTGCATACTCGCTGACCATCCCCGGGGTCAGGATGGTTTTTTGTGTTTTTCCGAATTCCGCGCCGACGAATATCGCGATAAGCAGCAGCGCGGCTACCGCGAGCGCGGCGATTTTCTTTGTGCTCATACATTCTCCTTCCAGCGCAAAAAGTGTTTTTCGATACGGGCAAACGCCGCGTTGAAGACTATCGCGAGAAATGTGATGAACAGTATCGACCCGTAAACCAGCGCGAGCTTATACGCCGTTTTTTTCTGGATATAAAACCAGCCGATGCCCGACGTGGCGCCCGCGAGCTCCGCCGCGATTATCATAAAGAAGCTGATGCGTATCGCGAGCTTGACGCCCGTGAACACATACGGCAGCGTCGCGGGCACGATCACGCCGGCAAACAGCTTTCCCCTGCCCGCGCCCATCGACCGCGCCGCCCGGATAAACGAGTTGTCTATCCGTTTCGCGCCTTCATACGTGTTGAACAGAAACGGCCAGATCGACGCCCAAAAGACGATAGCGACCTTTTCCTCCTCGCCGATGCCGAACATGATCATAAACACCGGGATTATCGCAAACGGATTCAGCTTTTCGCAGACCTGAAAGAACGGCACAAACAGCCGTTCCAGCGGCTTGAAATACGTACCGAGCAGAAATCCGAACACAATGCCCGTGACCCCCGCGAGCGTGAAGCCCTTGACGATGCGCCACAGGCTTCGTCCCGTGTGCCCGAGCAGCGTCAGTCCGCCCATGTTGCGCTCGGGCTCTGACCGCGTGAGCTCCTTCCACATCCCCTCCGCGATCTTCACCGGCGTGCTCAGCACTCCGCGCGGGATATAGCGCGAGCCGAGCTGCCAGAACAGAAAGAACGCGATTATCGGGATCGCGGCGTACAGTATTTTGCGTAAGGTCTTTACCGCGCTCATACGGCGCCCCTCCTTAAATCTATAATCTATTTCTCCGGCCGCGCGCTTTCCAGCTGCGCGGCCGGCCTCCAATCGACGAATACCCGTTCTATCACTCCGGTGCCGTAGTTGATGAGGAAGCCGACGACGCATACGATGAGCGCCCCGAAATACACGCGCGGTATCCAGCCGAGCTTTTGCGCGTTGCTTATCATCCAGCCGATGCCGCTGTCCGCGCCCATCCCCTCCGCGCCTATCAGCATCAGAAAGGCCATAGTAACGCCCGCCCGCGCGCCGCTCATCAGGCTCGGAAACGTACCGGGCAGAATGACCTTTGCAAACAGCCTCAGGCCCGTACAGCTCATCGCCCTTGCCGCTCTGAGAAGCTGCGCGTCCAACGCCTGCACGCCCGCGGCGGTCGTGATGAGCAGCGGGAAAAACACGCTCCAGAATATGACGAGCGTTATGCTCTGCTCGCCCGTACCGAACAGCACGATGAACACGGGGTAGAGTATGTACGGCGGTATCTGCTGCAAGAACGCTATGAGCGGCCTGAGAAATTCCGACGCCCTCGGCAGCCCCCCGCTCAACACGAACCCGAGCGGCAGCGCGACCGCCGCCGCGGCGGCAAACCCGCTTATCATCCGTTTCAGGCTGATCGCGATATGTACGAGGATTTTCACCCATCCCAGCTTCAGCCCGTCGGAGACGACCGCGGTAAACGAGGGCACAAAGGTCGGATTCGTCCATCCGAGCTTCGGCGCGAGCTGCCAGACGAGAATCAGCGCGACGATCAGGTAAGTGCCGGCGAGCTTATCGTTTACGGCAAGCAGGAATTTTTTCATGTTTATGATCCGTCCTTTGATACGTAAAATGGAAACAGCCGGAGTTAACGCCTCTTAAAAGCGGAAACTCCGGCTGCCCGGTCATCGCCGTATCGTAGATCAAGAGGAGAGGTGTCCGCGCTGTAACGGGCGCTCTCCTGTAAAAATCACAGAAGCGCTACTCGGTACATCGCGCGGTGAGGCTTGCCGT
>JAISFB010000061.1 GCA_031263805.1 Oscillospiraceae bacterium | reverse complement strand
CAAAGTTCCCGATCACGAACGCGAACAGATTATAGGACGCGACCATAGCCGGAAGCGTCGAGCTTGCGGGCAGCATGAACGACGCGGCGAATTCGCCGCGCAGCACGCTCCAGATGTACAGTATTCCGACGCAGAGCTGTATCACAAGACAGCCGACTATCGGCGGGATCGGGGAATGCTTTTTCATAACGTCACTTCTTTCGGAGTTTTTGATTGTATTACGCGCTCGGAAATCACGCGGGGAAAGCGTCGAAGCGCCGCGCGCCGCGCGTCGCCGTCCAGCGGTACAGCAGCGCGGCGAGAACGGCAAAAAACCCGGATAGCGCCCAGCCGTATTGCAGCGCGTCCATATAGCGGTGCAGCAGCAGGATATACAGCAGCGCCACGCCGGTCAGCAGGGCGATAGAGCCGAGCATCATGAGAATTATCGGCATACCCTGCTTTACCGCCTGAAGCTCATTCAGCCACTCAAATTTCGGCAGCAGCAGATTTATCGCGAGCCCGCCGAACGCGATCAGCAGCGTAAACACGAACGGCAGTATGAACACAAGCGCCGCCGCCGCAAGGTCTCCGCCGAACAGCGCGAACACGGCCAGCGCCGACGCTATGATGATCGGCAGGGCGCTGACAAGCATATGCAGAAGTATTTTCGCAAAAAGAGCGTCGCGCGCGCGGACCGGCGCGCTCCGCATGATCCAAAGCGTCCGCCCCTCTAACGAAATAAGCGAAGCCGACGCGCAGTTCATCGACGAGCAAAACATAAGCGCGAGGCAGGCAAGCGTCGCCGGGGACGACATGAGCGCGTAAAGCCCACCGAGCGCCGGCGAGCCGCCGGAGGCCATCGCAACGGAAAGCCTGAGCGCCGGCAGGATCGAGTCCAAAAGCGCTGTCACGGCGGCGCGTTTTATGACGAGCGCTATGCCCCCGGTGACGGCGAATATGCCGCCGAGCGACATATTGAGTATAAGCATCGAGTTGCCGAAATATCGCGCGAGCTCACGCCGCACAAGCGCCGCGAACGTGGAGCGCTGCTTTGCCGTCCGTTCGCGGTATTCCCGCTTCCGGACCCCGCGCTTCGTCGTCACCGTTTTGATGAAATTTGCCGACAGCAGGGCGATGATAAGCGCGAACGGGACAATGGCGCACAGCGTGAACAGCAGCATATGCAACGCGTCGCCGGAGGCTATTGCGTTTCCGTAGAAATAGATCGGCGGGAAGGCCTTTTTCAGCGATTCGGCGATAGCCGCGCCGTTTTCTATGAGGCCCGCGGCGTACCGCTGCGCGTTCGCGGTGATAAGAAAATACCCGCCGAGAAACGCGACCGAGACGACTAAATTGGCGATGTTTTTGCGCCGCATTCCTGAAGTAATTATCGTCAGCAGCCAGGCGAGCAGACACGACACGGAAAGCGCGAGCAGCGGCAGCAGCACGAACCCCGCGGCGAAGAAAACGGCGCCGACCGCCGTAAAGTACCCGCCGGAGATCCAGACGAGCAGCGCGGGGATCGATATAAGAGCCTCGAACACGTATTCCGTAACGAGAAGCGTCAGTATCCGCGACGTCAGTATCGCGGACGGGCGGATCGGCATCGACAAAAGCAGCTCGTTGTCCTTCGCTTCAAATATCTGCGCCTGCGCCGTGAAAACGGTGGTTATAACGCACGTCGAAAAGACGAAGACCGCGTTTACCGCGAAATACATCCAGCCGGCGCCGAGCGCGAAAAACGCGTCGCGCAGAGTAGAAAAAACATTGTAAAATAGATAGCCGAACGCCCCGGCGATGTAGACGACGGCTATCGCCGCGCCGAATTTGCCGAGCACGCGTCTCTGAACCGAGCGTTTTTTTGAGCTTCTGCCTATGCGGCTGTAAAAATGGGCCCAAAACGCCCTCAGATTGATTACCAAAAGCCGCCGTATCATTTTAATGCTCCCGCGCCGGCTGACGCGCCCGCGCCGCTTTCGGCTTCCGAAGCAGAATCCGCTTCCAGCTCGAAGAATACGTTTTCGAGCGATTTTTGCCCCAGCACGTCCTCCATCTTGCCGGACGCGACGAGCTTTCCGCGGCTGATAACGGCGATTTTATCGCAGAGCCTTTCCGCGACCTCGAGCACGTGCGTCGAGAAGAATATCGCGCCGCCGGCGTCGCATATATCGCGCATGATCCCCTTTACGGCCTTTGACGCCTTGGGGTCGAGCCCGACGAACGGTTCGTCCATTATTATGACTTTCGGCTCGTGCAGCAGCGCGGAGATGAGCGCGAGCTTTTGCTTCATCCCGTGCGAATACGCGGATACCGGCTGGGCGAGATCGCCCGTAAGCTCAAACAGGTCGCCGTATTTCCGGATGCGCTCCCGCCGCGCGTCGGCTTTCACGCCGTACACGTCCGCGATGAAATTCAGGTATTTTATCCCCGTCAGAAATTCGTACAGATTCGGGTTGTCCGGCAGATAGGCGACGGAGCGCTTGACTTCCATCGGCTCGCGCTTTACGGAATGTCCGCAGACGCTTATCTCGCCGGAATCGAACGTAAGCAGTCCGCAGACGGCCTTTATAGTGGTGGATTTGCCCGCGCCGTTGTGCCCGATGAAGCCGTAAAGCTCGCCGGGGCGCACGTGCAGCGTGAGAGAATCCACGGCGGTTTTGCCGCCGAAGGTTTTCGTGAGATTATCGATTTTAAGCATCAAAATTCCTCCTGAACGCGTGTTTTTACAATTATATAAGCGGGGTGACGAGCTCCCCGAGCCCGTCGATCGTGACCTTTACCGTGTCGCCGGGGACGAGCCAGACGCGCTCGCCCTTCGGCTTGCCGAGTATCACGCCGGCGGGCGTGCCCGTGAAAATAAGGTCGCCCGGCGAGAGCGGAAAGAAGCGCGACGCCCAGCTTACCGTTTCTCGGCAGGAATAGAGCATATTTTTAGTGTTTCCGCTTTGAACGCGGACGCCGTT
>JAISFB010000037.1 GCA_031263805.1 Oscillospiraceae bacterium | reverse complement strand
CGCCGCAGCCGGTGATTCAGCCCCGACTTTGTGATCGCCGGGCGATGCAGCGCCGCAAGCTCCGCCAAGCTGAGCTCCGGCCTGCTTTTGCGCAAAAGCGCCGTTTCGCGCAGCTTTTCCGGGAGCGCGCCGAGGTCCAACAGCGCTATGGCGTCGAGCTGGCCCTGCGCGGCGTCCACGGTTTTCGACACGTTCGCCGTGTCGCAGTTCACAAGGCGGTTGACGCTGTTGCGCATATCCTTTTCGATTTTCGCGCCCATAAGCTCCATCGCAGAGACGGCGGCGCCGATAAGCGTCAAAAAATCCTCGATAGCGCCGCTTTGCTTGAAATAGGCGACGTGATTCCCGGCGCGGGAGATCGCTTTGGGCTCAAAATCCAGCTCCCGCAGCAGGGCGAGCGTTTCGCGCGATACGCCGCCGTGCGGTGTGGCGAGCTCGAGGTGATAGCTCTTTCGCGGGTCAGATACGCTACCCCCCGCGAGGAACGCGCCGCGGAGAAACGCCGCGCGGCAGCATTCCTCCTCTAAAACGGCGAGGTTTATATGATGCGAAAGCGTTTCCCCCGGCTTAAAGCCGTAAGCCCCGAAAATCGCGTCGAGCTTGCCGGGGGACGTGATGATGAAGCTCCGTTTGACCGCGGCGCTTCGCCGGAGCATATCGCTCCGCCGGATTATATCGCTCCGCCGGTTTTGACCGGGCGCGCGCACCTCGTCGAAGCCGAGCCCGAACGCCTCGGAAAACAGCGCGGGAATGCGCTCCGCGAGGCGGTCGTTTTCCGTGATGACGCGTATCTCGCGGCTCGAAAACGTGTTGCAGTACAGCAGAATGCCGTAGCACTCGGCGGAAACGTCGCAGGGCTTGTGCGGAAAGACCTTGCATATCTCATTTTTAACATCGCTTGAAAAAGACATAACGTGCCGCCCCTATGTGTTATCAGATTAGTAGTCCGCAACGCCGTGCGGGGCGGACGTTATATTTAACGTGCCTGCGGGCACGGGGAACGCGGCGTTCGCCGCGACGGGGGGAATGCTGTCATTCGCGTCGCGCGTAAGCGCGTGCCCCGTGCGCGCACGCACGTTAAATCACACCGCGACTATGTCGCGATGCGTGCAGTCCGCGGG
Source organism: Oscillospiraceae bacterium (assembly GCA_031263805.1). Taxonomy (GTDB): domain Bacteria; phylum Bacillota; class Clostridia; order Oscillospirales; family Oscillospiraceae; genus JAIRRO01. The sequence continues at coordinate 7,974 of JAISFB010000037.1, read as the reverse complement.
GCGGCCGGTCTTTACTAAAAACTCGCGCAGCTCGCGCGCTATCGCGACGGAGCGGTGCCGCCCGCCCGTACAGCCTATGCAGACCGAAAGATAGCGCTTGCCCTCCTCAACATAGCGGGGCAGCAGAAAATCCATAAGCCCGGTCAGCTTCTCCATAAACGCGCGCGCGTCGGCGGAGCTTGTCACGTAATCGTAGACAACGTCGTCGAGCCCCGTCAAATCCCGCAGTTCCGGAATATAGTACGGATTAGGAAGGAAGCGCACGTCAAAGACAAGGTCCGCCTCTATCGGGATGCCGTGCTTAAAGCCGAAGGATTTTACGTTGACGCCGATTTCGTTGCCGCGCGATCCCCCGGCGAATATGCCGGACACGCGCCGCTGCAAGTTGCCGAGCGTGAGATTCGTCGTGTCGATTATCTCGTCCGCGCGCTCGCGCAGGGGAGTGAGCAGAGCGATCTCCCGCTGCACGGCGGATTCGAGGCCGGAGCCCTCCGGGTCGAGCGGATGGCGGCGGCGCGTCTCCTTGTACCGTTTGACGATAGTTCCGACGTCGGCCTCGACGAAAAGTATGCGCACGCCGGCGCCCAGCGCGCTTATCTCGTCGAGCACTGTAAACAACTCGCCGAGGCTGCCTATCGCGCGAACGTCGGTCACGAGCGCGACGCGCTCATAGCGCCCCCTCGTTGCGAGGCATAAATCCACGAACTTCGCCATCATAGATACGGGCATATTGTCCACGCAATAAAAATCCATATCCTCCAGCACAGCCGCCGCGCGCGACTTGCCCGCGCCGGACAGCCCGGTTATTATAAGCGCTTCCATCTTCCGTCTCCCCCTATTATTTTTATCTCCGGTTCAAGCTCGACGCCGCGAAGGCGCAGCACCTCGCGTCTCACGTGCTCCAAAACGCGCAGAACGTCCTCAAACGCCGCGCCGCCGCGGTTTACGATAAACCCCGCGTGCTTTTCAGAAACCGCCGCGCCGCCGACGCCGTAGCCCTTCAAGCCGCATTCCTCGATGAGCGCGGCGGCGTAACGCTTTGTATTGCCGTCAGGGCCGTCGGGCGGCGGGCGCTTGAACGCGCTGCCCGCGGACGGGAGCTCAAGCGGCTGGCTTTCGCGCCGCGCCTGTGCGCGCGCCGCCATATCGCGGCGTATATCCTCCGGCGAGCCGGCGCGAAGCTCAAATTCCGCCGAGAGTATAACGCAGCCGTTTGTGTTAAAAACGCTGCTCCGGTAAGAAAATCCGCATTCGCTCCGCGAAAATTCAAGTATCTCCCCATCCGGGGCGGCAGCCGTTACGCGGCTTACGGCGCCGCCCAGCTCGGCGCCGTAAGCGCCCGCGTTCATAAAAACGGCGCCTCCGACGGACCCCGGTATCCCGTGCGCGAACTCAAGCCCGCCGAGCCCGTTTTCACAGGCGATGCTTGCCAGCCGGGCGAGCGGCACGCCGCAATCCGCCGAAACCGAAAGCCCGTGAGCGCTGACGCCGCCGACGCCCGGAACGGTTTTGACGACAACGATGTCCAGCGCCCCGCCGCTGACAAGCAAATTCGTGCCGCACCCTATGACGAGCGGCTCGATCCCCAGCCGCCGCAGAGCGCCGAGAGACAAGGCGAGTTCCTCGCGCGTTTTTGGGAAAACCACGGCGCGCGCGGCGCCGCCGATCTTGAACGAGGTGTGCTCGCTCATCGGCTCGTCAAAGCGTATCTCGATATCGGGTAACGCGCGTGTCAGCTCTCGCATATGCCCTCCTGCAACTACCAAAAACTATCTAAAGCCGGTTTTTCGCTTTTTCGTCGAGGTGCCGGTTTATTTGCTTCGTAAATTCAAGTGCGGCGTTGAAACCCATAAATTTCTGCCGCTGGTTCATCGCCGCGACCTCGAGTATGACTGCGAGGTTGCGCCCCGGCCTCACGGGTATCGTAAGCGACGCGACCTCTACGCCAAGGATATTCACGGTCTGCTCGTTTATTCCCAGCCTGTCGTAGACCGCGCCCTCCTTCCACTGCTCAAGATTGACGACGAGATGTATATTCTGCCTGTCCTTGATCGCGCCCACGCCGAATATCTGGCGCACGTCTATTACGCCGATCCCGCGCAGCTCCATATAATGCCGGATAAGCTCAGGCGCGGAGCCCTGCACGACGTTGAAGTCCGTGGATTTGATCTCGACGGCGTCGTCGGCGATAAGCCTGTGCCCGCGCTTTAACAGCTCGATAGCTGTTTCGCTCTTGCCGACGCCGGATTCCCCGAGGATCAGCACGCCGATGCCGTACACCTCGACGAGAACACCGTGCCGCGTTATGGACGCGGACAGGGCGCGGCGCGCGATGCGGATTATATTGCTCATGACCTCAGAGGTGTTCTGCTCGCTCGACAATATCGTGACGTCGCAACGCTTGGCGGATATAAACACCTCGTCCGGGAAGTCCGCGCCGTGGCACAGCACGATAGCCGGGACCTTTTGTGCCATAAGCGCGTCGAGCCGTTCGAGCCGTTCCTCCGGAGAAAATTTTTCGAGGTACGACGACTCCATCATACCCATTATCTGAATGCGCGTCGGGTCGAAATAATCGAAGAAGCCTGACAGCTGGAGGCCGGGGCGGTGTACGTCGCCGGACGTTATTCTTACGCCGGCGTAGTCGCGGGCTTGGTAAAGAACGTCCAGCTCTAACTCCCGGACGATCTGGGACAGAGGATAGCTTTGGTCGTAGTCCATTGACGGCGCCTCGTTTCTTTTAGACTTGCTTTGCTTGGAATTGTACACACATTTCAAGAAAATTGCAAGAAATATTATTCTGCGCTTGACATAGGCCCCGGCGCGATGTAGAATAGACAAGTATTGATATAACAATATACTGCCCCCGTTCAAAAATCTTTTAATCTTTTAAAGAATGGAGGTGTGTTGCTTACTATGCCCAATCTGATTTGGATAATCGTAACCGTTGTAATAGTCTTGATAGCCGCCGCGGCGGCGTTTTTCGCAGGGATCACATTTCGCAAGCGTGTTGCCGAAAGAGAAATACAAGGCGCCGAGGAGCACGCGAAGAACATAGTCAACGATTCGATCAAAGCCGCCGAAGCGAAGAAGCGCGAGGCGTTACTTGAGGCAAAGGAAGAAATACACAAAAACCGGAGCGAATACGAGCGCGAGGTGAAGGAACGCCGCGCCGAAATCACGAAGCAGGAAGACCGTATCCGCCAGAAGGAAGAGACACTCGACAAAAAAACTGACGCTCTTGACAAGAAAATGGACGCTCTTGAAAAGAAATCCGAAACCGTCGCGGTAAAGCTCACCGAGCTGGAAACCGCGCGTGAGGAGATCGCCGACGTAAAGCGAGCGCAGCTTGAAACGCTCGAAAAAATCTCGGGCCTCACGGTCGAGGAAGCGAAGGCGCAGATCATCCGGAATCTCGAGTCCGAGGTCACGCACGAGGCTGCGATGAAGATCAAGGACATCGAGGAGCGCTTCAAGGAGGAAGCCGAGCAGAAGGCGCGGGAATACATATCTATCGCGATACAGCGCGTCGCGTCGGATCACGTCGTGGAAGCTACGGTCTCCGTCGTCCCGCTGCAAAACGACGAGCTGAAGGGGCGCATAATCGGGCGCGAGGGGCGCAACATCCGCGCGCTTGAGACGCTCACGGGCGTGGACTTCATCATCGACGACACGCCGGAGGCGATAACGCTGTCAAGCTTTGACCCCGTGCGGCGCGAGATAGCGCGCATATCGCTCGAAAAGCTGATACTTGACGGGCGGATACATCCGGCGCGCATCGAGGAAATGGTCGAAAAGGCGCGGCGCGAGGTGGAAAACACGATCAAGTCCGAGGGAGACCGCGCGACGTTCGAGACGGGCGTGCACGGGCTCAACCCCGAGGTCGTAAAGCTTTTGGGACGTATGCGCTACCGCACGAGCTACGGGCAGAACGTTCTCGCCCACTCGATAGAGGTCTCGCATATCGCGGGGCTGCTGGCCTCCGAGCTCGGTGTGGACGTTATGACGGCGAAGCGCGCCGGACTGCTGCACGATATAGGCAAATCGATCGATCATGAGGTGGAGGGCAGCCACGTCACGATAGGCGTCGATATAGCCAAGAAGTACAAGGAAAGCGAAGCCGTCGTCCACGCGATACACGCGCACCACGGCGACGTCGAGCCGAGGACCGTCGTCGCCTGCATAGTGCAGGCCGCGGATTCGATATCGGCGGCGCGTCCCGGCGCGCGGCGCGAGAACATCGAAAGCTACGTCAAGCGCCTTGAAAAGCTTGAGGAGCTGACAAGGTCGTTCCCCGGCGTCGAAAGCTCTTACGCCATTCAGGCCGGGCGCGAAATACGGATAATGGTCAAGCCCGAGGCCGTCTCCGAGGACCGTATGATATTGCTCGCCCGCGAGATCGCGAAGAAGATAGAAGCGGAGCTTGAATATCCGGGACAGATAAAGGTAAACCTGTTCAGGGAGACAAAAGCGGTGGAATACGCGAAATAAGTAAAATGTAAAACGTCAAATACACGAGGTACGCCAAATGTCCCAAAAGCCCGTAAAATTCAAGCCCGACTACACGCGCGTGATATCCTTTTCGCTTATGGGACCGGAAAGCGGCGGACCGTGCCTCGTCGATTGCACGGACGGCAAAATCACGCGCATCCGCCCGTATGCCTACGATGAATCGCTGAAAAACACACATAACCCGTGGGAGATCCGGGCGCGCGGAAGCGTTTTCCGCGCGCCCGAGCGCGTTACGCTCTCTCCCTTCGGGCTCGGCTATAAATCCCGCGTTTACTCGAAAAACCGCGTGCGCTATCCGTTAAAGCGCGTCGATTGGGACCCGAACGGCGAGCGCAACCCGCAAAACCGCGGCAAGTCAGGCTATGTCCGCGTCTCGTGGGACGAGGCGGCGCAGCTTGTCGCGGACGAGCTTACGCGCGTAAAAAAATTATACGGGCCGGAGGCCGTGCTGTGCCAGTCCGATATGCACGGGGAAGGCAAGCACGTCGCGCCCTCGCACGGCTGCCCCAACAGGCTGCTGTCGATTCTTGGCGGCTATACGCTGCAAATGCGCAATATGGACTCCTGGGAGGGCTGGTTCTGGGGAGCGAAGCACGTCTGGGGATGTGAGCCCGTCGGCGAAATGATGCCGATGACGAACCTGTTCCCGGATATCGCGAAAAACGCCGATTTGCTGCTGTTTTGGGGCTGCGATCCGGAGACGACGCCGCTCGGCGTCGTCGGGCAGATCACATCGCGCCTGTGCTACTGGCTGTCCTCTATCGGACTGAAAAGCGTGTATATATGTCCCGACCTCAATTACGGCGCGGCGGTGCACGCCGATAAATGGATACCCATCCTGCCGAACACGGACGCCGCGCTCCAGCTCGCCATAGCGTATATGTGGATCACGGAGGGGACGTATGAGAAGGAATATATAGACACGCATTCCTACGGCTTCGATAAATTCAGCGCCTACGTCCTCGGCGAGACGGACGGAGAGCCGAAGACGCCGGAATGGGCGTCGCCGAAGTGCGGAGTGCCGGAATGGACGATAAAGGCGCTCGCCCGAGACTGGGCGAGGAAAACCGCGTCGATCCTGCACGGCAACGGCGGGGCCTACATCCGCGGGCCGTACGCCACGGAGCCCGCGCGGCTGGAGGCTATGCTGCTCGGTATGCGCGGGCTCGGCAAGCCCGGCGTCCATCAGGCGAAAATGATAGAATTCAACCTATGGAACCGCGATTACCCGCTGCCTTATCAGGGGGAATTCGCCCCGCAGCTCCCGATGATATCGGACCCGCTGCGCCCGGTGGACGGCGACGTGGCGCCGGAGATAAATATGCTGCGCTTCACGCTCTCCGACGCGCAGCAGCGCCGCGCCCCGGAGCTCATCGAGCTGTTTAAGCAGCACCCCGCGCCGAAACAGTTCATCCCGCGCTGCATGATCCACAAGGCGATCCTTGACGGGCACGCCGAGTGGTACGGCCTGCAATGCTTTTCGTCCAGCCAGCAGCCGGACAAAAACAATTACCGCCTGCCGACGAGCGAATACGAATTTGAAAAGATCGTCTACCCGCGCCCCGGGCTCTCGCGCGTGCATATGATGTGGACGGACGCCCCGTGCCAGACGACCTGCTGGAACGACGGCAATATGTCGATACGCGCGATGCGCGACGAATCCATCGAGTGCATAGTCGCGCAGCACCCGTGGCTTGAAAACGACTGCTATTTCGCCGATATAATCCTCCCCGTGGCGACGAAGCACGAGATGAACGATATAGCGAACGATTTTTCCTCCGGCGCCTACGTGTCGATATATCTCGAAAAGCCGTGCTGCGCGCCAGTCGGGGAATCGCTCTCGGATTTTGACGTGTGCGCGCGCGTCGCGGAAAAGCTCGGGCAAGACGTGTACGACGCGTACACCTGCAACTTATCGGAGGAGGATCGCGTCCGCTATTTTTACAAGGCCACGGGCTGCGAGGACTATATGACCTGGGAGGAGTTCTCGAAAAAAGAGATTTTCGTCGTGCCGTGCAAGGAGAACGCGCAGGAGCTGCCCGCCGGCCTGTTCAATTTTTACCGCGACCCGGAAAACAATCCGCTTTCGACGCCGACGGGACTTCTCGAATTCTCCTCAAAGCACATTGAGCAATATATGCCGGACGACCCGGAGCGCCCCCCCGTGCCGCGCTGGATAGAAAAATCCGAAACGCACGACGAGCGCCTCAGCTCCGAGCGCGCCGATAAATACCCGCTTTTGTGTATGTCAAATCATGGCCGCTGGCGTATGCACGCGCAGTGCGACGACATCGTCTGGAACCGAGAGACGCCGACGATGAAGATACGCGGGTCGGACGGCTATCAATACGAGCCCGTATGGCTCCACACCGAGGAGGCCGAAAAGCGCGGCATACGCCACGGCGACATCGTCAAGGTGTATAACGAGCGCGGCATAGTCCTCTGCGGCGCCTACGTCACGGAGCGGCTCACCCCCGGCGTCTGCTACGTCGATCACGGCGCGCGGCTTGACCCGATAATCCCCGGAGTGCTCGACCGCGGCGGCGCCATCAACACGATAACGCCGGCGGCGCTGACGTCAAAAAACGCCACGGGAATGGCCGTGTCCGGATTTTTGACGGAGGTCGAGCTCGTGACGGACGAGGAAATGGCCGCGTGGCGGCGCGACTATCCGGAGGCGTTCGCGAGAAAGCTCGACCCCGCGGCGGGAGTGTGCCTCGACGGCTGGCTTTTGGGCTGAAAGCGGCTTTTCCGGTCGCTTATTCGGCTATTTTCCCGCAGATTCAAGGAACCTGCGCTGCATTGCCGCGGCCTCGGCCCTTGTCGCCGCGCCTTTGGGGTCAAGCCTGTTGCCCGGCTTTCCGGAGATGATCCCCGCTTTGTACAGCGCCTCGACCGCCGCGCGCGCGTAATCAGAGACGTCTTTATCGTCGGCGAAGGCCGCGTATGTCCGTATCTCCGGCAGCTCAAGGCCCTTGTACTCCGCGAAGCGCAGGAGCATAACCGCCAAATCCTGCCTTGTGATGGAGGCGTCCGGATCGAATCTGCCGTCATAACCCTCGACGACCTTGTTCGCCGCCGCCCATTTCACCGCGTCGGCGTACCATATTCCGTTCGCGACGTCGGGAAACGGGTTGGAGAGGCCGGACGCATCCGGACTTCCCGTCACGCGATATATGATCGTCGTCATCATACTCCGCGTGAGGCTTATATCGGGAGAAGACGCCGAGCCGGCCGCGTCCGTGCCGGTCATCAAACCGTGACCGTACGCGAACATCACATCGTCATAGAACCAATCGCCCGGCTTCGCGTCGGTAAACGGGTTCTCCGCATCAACGCGGTAGCCGAGCGGCGCGTCCTCGTCGAATACGATCATCGCGCCCTCCGGCGTATTGAACGTGAGGCCGCTTCCGAGGGTTATGGAACCGCCGCTGCCTTGCGGGAGGCTGACGGAACCGTCCG
>JAISFB010000009.1 GCA_031263805.1 Oscillospiraceae bacterium | reverse complement strand
GACGCCGATATTTCCGTCACGCCGAGCATATCGATAAGCAGGCACACGCCGACGACGTCGGCCAGCGCGTCGAGAGTGCCGACCTCGTGAAAATGCACCTGCTCTACGCTTACGCCGTGAACCTCGCTTTCCGCCTCGCCGAGCAGCCTGTATACAGCCAGCGCGTCGGCCTTTACTTTTGCGGGCAGGGGGAGCGTGTCGATCAGACTTCCGAGCTCCGCATAGCTCATCGCGTGCGTGTGCTCGTGACCGTGGCTGTGATCGTGCTTGTGAGCTTGCGCGTGCGTATGAATATGTTCACGGCTGTGGGTATGCGCGTGGTTGTGCGAGTGGGTATGCTCCGAGATTTCGTCCGCGGCGGCTTCCTCAGCGCCGAACGCCGTGACGCGCATATGCGTGCCGGAGATGCCGCATTTAACCGACGCCTCGGGCGTTATTTTTATCCCCGGCAGTCCGAGAGAGTCCATTTTGCGCAAAAAGAGCTCCGGCTCCGGCAAAAGCTCGTACAGCGCCGCCATAAGCATATCGCCCGCGGCGCCCATATTACATTCCAAATACAGATTCATTTTAATTTCCCACCCGCTAACGCCCCGCCCGCTGATTCCCCGATATTGTTGATAAGGCTTCCCAGATACCCCGCGCCGAAGCCGTTGTCGATATTCACGACGGACACGTTCCCGGCACAGGAATTGAGCATCGACAACAGCGCCGACAGTCCCTGAAAATTCGCCCCGTAGCCGACGGACGTCGGCACCGCGATAACGGGCGCGGACACGAGACCGCCGATGACCGTGGCGAGCGCGCCCTCCATCCCCGCGACGGCTATGACGACCCGCGCCGCCATTATCGTATCAAGCCGGTGCAGCAGCCTGTGCAGCCCCGCAACGCCCACGTCGTACAGCCGCTCTACCCTGCTGCCCAGCGCCTCCGCGACTGTGGCGGCCTCCTCGGCGACGGGCAGGTCGCTCGTCCCGGCGGCGCACACGGCGATATAGCCGATTGTGGACGGCGGCGTTTTTTTGCCGAAAATCCCGATGCGCGATATCGGATCGTATGTAATCGGCGTTTCGGCGTTCACGGCCTCCGCTTTTTCCGGGGTGAGGCGCGTAATTAAAACGCAGTCATAGCTCCGGTCCCGCATCGTCGCTACGATGCCCGATATTTGCCCGGCGGTCTTTCCCTCGCCGTAAATCACCTCCGGGATGCCGTGGCGCAATTGTCTGTGGTGATCGACGTTCGCATAGCCGATGTCCTCAAACGGCTGTTTTTTCAGCTGTAACAGCGCCTGCTCCGGCGATGTCGCGCCGCGACTGACTTGGTTGAGCAGTTCTAGGGTTTTGTCCATGTTTATTATCCTCCGCAATAGAATATATGATGCGGTGTCGCGGCGATTGCACGTGCCTGCGGGCACGGGGAACGCCGCGTTCGCGGCGACGTCGCGCGAATGCGCGTGCTCCGTGCCGCAGCACGTTAAATCATACGTCCGTCCGCCACGGCGGGCGGCGCTGCCGCAGCACGTTAAATCACACGTCCGCCCGTTGCGCCGCACACGCAATTTTTTACATATTGTAGCACGGGCGGCGCGCGCTGTCAACTTTCAAAAAATCGCGGCTGTGCATATCTCACGGCTTATCCTCATAAATATGAGCAAGCCTATTTTTTATGAGGGGGACGAACGCGTGAATGAGCACAGCATATATGAGGATATCGCGACGCGCACGGGCGGCGATATTTACCTTGGGGTCGTCGGGCCCGTGCGGACGGGAAAATCCACATTTATAAAGCGCTTTATGGAGACGCTCGTGCTCCCGGGCATCGATAACGCGTATATACGAGAGCGGGCGCGCGACGAGCTGCCGCAGTCAGCCTCCGGGCGAACCGTTATGACCGCCGAGCCGAAATTCGTGCCCGAGGAGGCCGCGCGATTGACGCTTGACGGCGCCGCCGACGTTTCGGTAAGGCTCATCGACTGCGTGGGCTATATGGTCCCCGGCGCGGCGGGGCAGTTCGAGGACGGGCGCGAGCGCATGGTGACGACGCCGTGGCTCGACAAAGAGATACCGCTCACCGAAGCCGCCGAGCTCGGCACGCGCAAGGTCATCGCGGAGCATTCGACTATCGGCCTCGTCATCACGACGGACGGCACCATCGGCGATATCCCGCGCGAGGATTTTATCGACGCGGAAACGCGCGTTATAAACGAACTGCGCGCGATCGGCAAGCCGTTCATAATCGTCGTCAACAGCTCGGAGCCCGACTCCCCCGGCGCGCAGGCTCTAAGCGCCGAGCTCGCCGAGCGGCACGCCGTGACGTGCCTGGCTAAAAACGTGCAGAAAATGGACGCGCGCGATATCGCCGCTATACTGAAATCCGTGCTGTACGAATTCCCGATACGCGAGCTCGGCGTATTCCTGCCCGCGTGGGTGGACGCCTTGCCGTTCGAGCATCCGATAAAAAGCAGCCTGCTTGAGTCCATACGCCGCGCGGCGCCCGGCCTGCTGCGGATTCGCGACACCGACGGCGCGCTTGCGATTATCTCAGCCGACGAGAACGTCTCAAACGCGGTCATACGCGGCGCCGACCTCGGCAGCGGGACCGTCGCCGTCACGCTCGACGTCCCGCGCGAGCTGTTTTACGGCACGCTCTCCGAGCAGTCCGGCTTTGACGTCCGCGACGACGGGGACCTCATCTCCCTGCTGACGGAGCTGTCCGGCGTGAAACGGGAGTACGACCGCATAGACTCCGCCCTGCGCGACGTGCGCGAGCGCGGCTACGGGATAGTTATGCCGTCGCGCGAGGAGCTGCGGCTTGAGGAGCCGGAGATAGTCCGGCAGGGCGGGCGGTACGGCGTGAAGCTGAAAGCGTCGGCGCCGAGCATCCATATGCTCATGGCGAATATAGAGACCGAGGTGTCCCCCGCCGTGGGCGGCGAGCGCTCTAACGAGGACGTTATAAACTTCCTGCTCCAGGAATTCGAGGGCGACGTCAGTAAGATATGGGAATCGAATATGTTCGGCAAGTCGCTGTACGA
>JAISFB010000184.1 GCA_031263805.1 Oscillospiraceae bacterium | reverse complement strand
GATTTATTATATAGGTGATTGTATAGTTTGTCAATCAGACACCGGAAAGGGATATGTATGGAATACATTACAGAGGCCATGCGGCGCACGGAAATATCGGATTCGTGCGACGTGCTTGTGGCCGGGGGCGGCATCGCCGGTATAGCGGCGGCGCTGGCCGCGGCGCGGAACGGCGCGAGCGTTATACTGCTCGAGCGGGAATACACGCTGGGCGGGATGGCGACGCTTGGGCTTGTGACGATATATTTGCCGCTTGACGACGGCGCGGGAAGGCAGGTCGTGTTCGGCATAGGCGAAGAGCTGTTAAAGCTTTCGATAGAGCACGGCGCGGAGGCGAATTACCCCGCGGCGTGGCTGGACGGGGGAACGCTCGATGATCGCGTGAAAAACCGATATGTCACGCAGTTCAATCCGCATCTGTTCGCGCTGCGCGCGGAGAAATTGCTGACGGACGCGGGTGTGACGATACTTTACGGGACGCTTGCCGTTGCCGCAGCGACGCGCGAAGGCGCGATCACTCACATCGTCACGGAAAACAAATCGGGCCGCGGCGCTATAGCGGTCAAAGCCGTCATAGACTGCACGGGGGACGCGGATATATGCGCGCTCTCCGGCGCGAAAACCGTCAAACACGCCGTCGGCAACGCGCTGGCAAGCTGGTATTACTATTATTCCAAAGGCGCGGTGTCGCTGAAAATGTTCGGCTTAGCCGATATTGTGCCGGACGGCGGCGGCGACGGCGACGCGGCGGCCCCTGACGATACATCATACAATAACGAAATGGTAGAAAGCCTTGATAACGGCTTCCGCTTCTCCGGCGTTGACGGGGCGGAGCTCAGCCGCGCCGTTATCGCGGCGCATCAGAGGATGTACGGCGATATTGCGGAGGCGCGGGGAGCGGACGATACATATGTTCCCGTCACGATCTCGTCGATCCCGCTTGTGCGTATGTCGCGCAGGCTTGCGGGGGTATCGACGCCGGATGTTGACGGTGACAGGCGTTTTGTCCCCGACAGCATCGGTATGACGGGCGACTGGAGAAGGCGCGGGCCGGTGTTTGAAATGCCGTTTGGCGCTTTGTACGGCTCTGACATTAAGAATCTGCTTGCCGCGGGCCGCGCGATCTCTGTTACGGACGCGCTGTGGGACGTTACGCGCGTCATCCCGCCGTGCGCCGTTACGGGAGAAGCCGCCGGGACGGCGGCGGCGCTGTATATTGACAAAACGGACTGTGACGGCTTCGCGGCGCTGGACGTTGCGGAGCTTCAAAATAAACTTATTTCTCAGGGGGTCGCGATACATTATGAAAGAGCATAAATATAGTTATTTAGATTACGGCTTCGCCGGGCGCGCGGCGATAGTCACGGGCGCGGGCACGGGGATCGGGCGCGCCTGCGCGCAGGAGCTCGCGCGAGGCGGGGCGTCCGTCGCGCTGTTCGGGAGGCGGCGGGAAAAGCTGCTTGAAACGCGGGAGCTGTGTCTGAAATACACGGACAACGTGCTCGCGGTGCAAGCCGACGTGTCGGATGAGGCGTCCGTTCGGGCGGGCGCCGCGGAGGTCTTATCGGCGTTCGGGAGGATCGATATTCTCATAAATAACGCGGGAGTTGAGTCCGATCTGCTTCCGGGGCAGACGTTTGGGGATTTATTTGAGATGCAGACGCCGGAGGAATATCTGCGCTTCTTCAAAATTCACGCGCTCGGGCATTATCTGATGAGCCTTGCGGTGATCCCCGCGATGCGGGAGCGGCGCTTCGGGCGCATTGTAAATATCACGTCGGTCTGCGGCATAGACGGCGCGTACAGCACGCCGGCGTATGTCTCCAGCAAGGGCGCGGCGAACACGCAGACAAAGGCGTTCGCCGTAAAATACGCGCCGGACAATATAATCGTAAACGCGATAGCGCCCGGAATGGTCGACACGCCGATGAAAATCTCCTCTACTAAGGAAGAATTCGAGTACGTCGCGGGGATAACGCCGATAGGCCGCGTCGCGCAGCCGATAGACATTGCCCGCGTGGCGATGTTCTTCGCGCAGGAAAACCTGTTCGTCGCCGGGCAGACGCTCATCGTTGACGGCGCGGCGCACGTTTGATGTAAATATAAAGCCGGCGCCGCCAAGACGTGATACATAAATAAAAATAGTAATCAAATTAAATGAAATTTAATTTGACAATTTCAATTCGGAGGTTACGCAAATGACAATAAAAGCCGCAATAGTCCCGCGTATGGGTAAGGACGCTATAGAAAGCATAGCAGTAGAAGAGGTAGAGCTCGCCGAGCCCGGCGAATACGAGGCGAGAATCAAAATTATGACCTGTACGATCTGCCACAGCGACATCCACGCCTTAAACGGCGAGCACGGCGCGTATGAGGGCCCCGGCATCGCCGGGCACGAGATTTCCGGCGTCGTCGATAAAATCGGTTCAAGGGTCACATACGTCAAGCCCGGCGACAGGGTTTTATGCACAGAAATCCGCGCCGGCTGCGGGCACTGCACGCCCTGCCTGCGCGGGCACACGTGGTTTTGCGAAAACATCCCGCCGATGAGCTTCCGCGTCCCGAGCCCCTACACGCGTAAAAATGGCGAGGCGATCACTCAAACCTGCTCCGGCGCTTCGGGCTTCGCCGAGTACACGAACGCGCACGAGAATATGCTGTGCAAGCTGGACGAGGATATCCCGTTTGAGATCGGCTCCGCGCTCGCCTGCGGCTTTATGTCCGGCTTCGGCGCCGTGCTGAATCGCTGCCGGATAAAGCCGGGGGAGAGCTTCGCCGTCGTCGGCTGCGGCGGCGTGGGGCTCAGCGCGATCATGGGCGCGCGGCTGTCGGGGGCGAACCCGATAATCGCGGTTGACGTTATGGAGGTAAAGCTTGAGGCCGCGCGGCGCTTCGGCGCGACGCACGCGATAAACCCGAAAACGCAGGACCCGATGGCGGAGCTGCGGAAAATAACAGGCGAATTCTCCGCCGGAACGGGCGGGGGAGAGCCTTACGGCGCGGACCATTCCCTCGTCGCCGTCGCGGGGCCGGGGATCAAGCGGCTGGCGTTTGATCTGTGCGCCAAATGGGGCCAGACCGTCGTCGTCGGGCACGAGCTTTGGGAGAACGAGTTTATGAGCGACATTAACGCTATGGAGCTGCTGTTCGGCAAGCGCATAACGGGCAGCGTGATGGGCGCCGTGGAGCTGCGCCGCGATTTGCCGATATATATGGACTTCTACCGCCGCGGCCTCGTCGATAT
>JAISFB010000088.1 GCA_031263805.1 Oscillospiraceae bacterium | reverse complement strand
GACAGCCTGCTTGAGCGGCTGAAAGAAGAGCGCGTGCGGAAAGTGATAGAGCCAATAATATTGGGCGAGAGCTATATCGACCAGTTGTCCGACGACTATCTGTACGTCAGGGATCTGGGGCTGATATCTGAAGCCGACAAGCAACTGAAGCCCGCGAACCCGATATACGCCGAGGTCATAGCCCGCACGCTGACATACAATATGCAAAACGTGCTGGCGCGCGACAACAACTCATACCAACTGCCGCGCTATATGAAAAACGGACGCATAGACATGGACTATCTCATGCGCGACTTCCAGCAATTCTGGCGCGAGAACAGCGATATTTGGGTCAAGCGTTTCGACTATAATGAAGCGGCGCCGCATCTGATACTAATGGCGTTTTTGCAGCGCGTGATAAACGGCGGCGGGCAGATACTCCGCGAGATGGCGGCGGGGCGCGGGCGGCTCGACCTGTGCATCGTGTACGACGGCGAAAAGTACCCGATAGAGCTAAAGCTCCGGCGCGGCGAGAAAAGCAGGACGCAGGGCATTGAACAGACGCTGCGTTATATGGACGTCTACGGCGCCCGCGAGGGCTGGCTCGCCATATTCGACCGGGATACCGACGCCGTCTGGGACGATAAGATTTATATGGAAAAAGAGACGTTCGATGGGAGAACCGTCACAATAGTCGGGCTGTGAGAACAAAAGCGCGGAGCGATATGCCGCAAAAAATTTTTGCGGCGATAAAAAACACTTGCAATATATTCCGTCAAGTGATAGAATTACTGCGTGAGGCCGCAAAGCAAGGCCGCAGCGGTCGTGACGGTGTTAGCAGCACCACCACGACGTGTGTAGGAACCCAGTTAAGACAACACCTACAAACACGAGCAAAAACCCGCCGCCACAGCGTTTACAGTATACGCGATATTCCTACTGTTTTCAAGCTGCTTGTGGCTCCGGAGAATTTCTCGTAATACGCTGAATACATAGGACGCGTTTTCCTGACAGGCGCGCTCCGTGCGTTAGTAAACATATTTCGGCGCGTAGGTGAGATTCGGGCAAGTCGCCCGGGTTCCCCTGCGCGCCTTTTTGCGCGGCCTCCCGATACAAAATTTTCGGGAGGATGATTAAGCAAAATGAAAAAAGCAGTAATGACCCACGCCCCGCCTGACACGCCGAACACGCGCAGACATACATCAAGACAGAAGGAGAGTGGTGGATTATGAACCGCAAAAACCGATTCAAACGAGCAATCTCGCTTGTGCTGACGGCAGTAATGCTGTTAATTCTACTGCCATCAGCTATACCGCAAACAGCAAGCGCGGTACCGGCGGCAGCAAGCGGTAACGTAGCACAGCGCATAGAGCAACTGCGCCAGTTGTACCCAAACGGTTCCTATTTCAGTGTAAACAGAAGTGCATGCACCCACGCCGTACGTGAAACTTGCACGAATTGCAGCTTACACGGCGTTATGTCCTCGCTCGGGTATTCGAGTACCGCAGCCGGTGGAAACGGATGGACGTGCGTAGCGTTTTCCCGGTTTGCAAGTTATTACATATTCGGGAACGGATGGAGCCCGAGTTCCTCGCATTGGCGCGTAGTTTCCTCGAGTGACGCCCGCCCCGGCGACATTGTTGATACATCCGGACATACCGCCTTGTATTTGGGGGACGGCAAATATTTTCAGTCAAATGTGGGAGGTACCAATAAGGTCAGCTACGGCAGCGCATTTCCCAACAGTAATACTAAAACGTTCTATCGCGCTGATAATTATGATTCGATAAACGCGACATCCACTCCCGCTCCAACAAACCCTACAATAAGCCAGAGTAGTAATACCGGATGGTATCGTCTTGGTTCACCAGTAACATTCACGTTTAGCGCCACGGGAGCAACGGGCTACGTACTCGGAATCGACAAATGGAATGGTTCAAAGTATGAAAGGGTTTGGACCCCTGACACTGGCGGTGCAACAACGTTTACAACTACCAGTTCGACCGCCGCAAGTTATCGCGTATATGCAACTTGTTATAATTCAACAGGCGGCGTGGACAGCAAGACAATTTATTTTCATTTCGCTGAAGGATTTATTAACAACGTATGGTTTTCCGATTCGAAAATGGGAAGTACACCATCGAAGTGGGCTCTTAATACTATGTATTACTTATGCTTCGAATTTCGAGAAAAGAGTACCGGAAAACTCCTTGGTGATGTATACGATGTCTCATACTCAACTAAATTTACAATTTACAAACCCAATGGATCGGTGGCGTACACATATACTTATACCAATAGCTCTAGAAACTGGATTGGCTATGCACCCGATGTTCCCGGAACTTACAAAGGCACAGTTTCAATCACAATGAGTGGCGTTTCTGATATGTCAGCAGGAGAAAGCAGTTTTACAATTCCAACGCCGGCTTATACCATATCATACAGCGCAAATGGCGGCAGTGACGCGCCGGGCTCGCAAACCAAAACGCACGGTGCAGCATTAACACTCAGCGCTACTAAGCCGACGCGCACAGGCTACACGTTCCAAGGCTGGGCTACAAGCAATACGGCGACTTCGGCGGCGTACTCCGTCGGAGCCAGCTTTACTGCGAACGCTAATACTACGCTGTACGCCGTGTGGAAAGCCAACACTTATACCGTCAGCTATAACGCCAACGGCGGCAGCGGCGCGCCGGGCTCGCAGACCAAGACGCACGGCGCGCCGCTGACTCTCAGCTCAACCAAGCCAACGCGCGACGGCTATGCGTTCCAAGGCTGGGCGACAAGCAATACCGCGACTTCGGCGGCGTACTCCGCCGGAGCCAGCTTTATCGGTAACGCAACCACCACGCTCTACGCCGTATGGAAAGCCAATACTTACACCATCACCTACAACGCCAACGGCGGCAGCGGCGCGCCAAGTTCGCAGACCAAAACGTACGGCGCGACGCTGACTCTCAGCTCAACCAAACCAACGCGCGACGGCTATACATTCCAAGGTTGGGCTACAAGCAATACGGCGACTTCGGCGGCATACTCCGCCGGAGCCAGCTTCACTACGAACGCCAATACTACGCTGTACGCCGTGTGGAAAGCCAACACTTATACCGTCAGCTACAACGCCAACGGCGGTGTCGGCGCGCCCAGTTCACAGACCAAGACGCATAATGCGGCGTTGACGCTCAGCTCGACAAAGCCGACGCGCACAGATTATGTGTTTGTCGGTTGGTCTGAAACACAAAGCGCGACGATACAAACGTATCTGCCGAGCGACTTGTTCATAAAAGACGCCAACACCACGCTTTACGCCGTATGGCGGCAGGCTCAAACCACGCCGACCGGCGTCCCCGCAATCAGCGTAGGCAGCGCGTCCGCGAAGACGGGCGGCACAGTGACCATCCCCATAACCGTAACAGCGAGCCCCGCGACCGCGTCGCTGGAGTTCATCCTGAACTATGACTCCGCGAAGTTAGAGCTCAAAAGCGCGGTTCCCGCCCAGAGCACAAGCTATTCCGCGCCCATCGGGACGCTGAAAAACGGTATGAACATAGTGTTCGGAACGACGGGAACAGACCCGTTCACAGCGTCGGGAACGATACTGACGCTGACGTTCACCGTAAAATCCGGCTTTACAAGCGGCGAGACGTCGGTGTCTCTGTCAAGTGTCAAGGCAACAAACGCGGACGATAAGACCGTCGCGTTCACCGCGAGCCCGGGCAAAGTTACTGTCAGAAACGCACTGTACGGAGACTTCACCGGCAACGGCGTGATCGACGGAACGGATACGCTGTGGATCCTGCGTTACGTCGCCTCCGGGCGCAACATAGACGCGATGAAGACGAATTTCCCGACGACCATCACCACGTTTGACGCGACCGCCGCCGATTTTACGAACAACGGCACGGCGGACGGGACCGATACGCTGTGGATACTGCGGTATGTGGCGGCGGGCAGAAACGCGGTCAGTATGACCGCGAGCTTCCCGACGTCTATCAGCTTCGCGCATTTAGGCTAAAAGCAAAATAAAGGAGGCATCTCTATGAAACGCAAAATTCTGTCAACGCTCGTCGCGGTGGTCCTTATGATAGCGGCGCTTGTTTTAAGCGTGAGCATCGCGGCGGCGGAAGGCCCGGACACAAATGTGATCCGGATCGTACCGAACAGTACCGAGGTGAGGCGAGAGAACACATTCACCGCGCAAATCAGCTTCACGGCAACTTCCGGCGTCTCGTCGATCGAGTTTGATCTGACGTATGACGCGGGTATTTCATTGGACAGCGTCACAAAAAACTCCGATGATCTCACTGTGACAACTCCGTCGCAACTGACAACTACCCCGCTGCACATCGTGTGCGCGCCCAAGACAGCGGAAACCGTCCCGTCCGCCGACAACATACTTCTGCTGACCTTCAACGTACTCGGAGACGCCGAGCCCGGGGTCAAAAACATCACGCTCACAAACGTTACCGCGTCCGACAGCGACGACCAAGCGGTAGCGCTGACTCCGCAGAACGCGACGATCACCGTAGCCGCGAAAACCCCCGTTACGCCGGGGCTGAGCAACGCGGCGATAAATCAACCATATAGTGGTCTCGTCGTGGATCTGCCGACGCTGAATGTGAGCGAGATCGCCGCGGACGGCACACCCGTTACAAGCGTGAAAGTGTATTCCGACTCAGCGCGCACAATTGAGCTCGACGCCGCGACGGTCAAAAACGCGGGAGTGTACTACATACGCGGCTCTTATGAAGACACAGCCCAGCAAGGCGCGGTCGATGGCACGATCACGATAACGCGGGTCTCGCTGTCGCTCACGGATGTAACGGCGGCAAGCAGAGAGTATGACGCGACGGCGAACGTCACTTTGTCCGGCGGCGAACTCTCAGGCGCAGTAAATAGCGAAAACCCGGCATTCTCGCTCGGCGCGGGAACGGTCGGTTCGGCGGATGTCGGCGACGGCAAAACCGTGACCTACGCTCCGGCGCTGACAGGCGATTGGGGCGTAAACTATGTGATCGCAAGCAAGAATGACATAACGGTCTCGATCACCGCCGCGACGCCGACGTACGCGGTCGCTGCAGCCCGGAATATAAAGGCGGGCAGTGCGTTGGACGCGTTCAAAGCATCGGCGCCTTCAAGCGGCACAGGCGTCGGATACGAGACCGTCGCGGGCACAACGGTGTGGTACAGCGACGGCGACCGCACAACGCCGGCGCAGGAAAGCGACGTATCGGGGCTCACGTATAACGCGGACGAACCTGTTACGAAAACGCTCTACTGGAAGTTCACGCCGGAAAGCACCAATTACATAGAGCTCACGGGCCAGACCGTGTTCACAATAGTGGACGGCGACCCGCAGCCGCTGACGTTCGCGGACGGCGGAGAAAGCAAGACTGTCGGCAAAACATACGGCGACGGAACGTACACAAACGCCCTGCAAGGCGCGCACGGCACCGTCAGTTATGCAAGCGGCAATACGGAGGTCGCCACCATAGATAGCGGCAGCGGCGCCGTGACGATCGTCGGTGCGGGCGACGCGGTGATAACAGTGACGGCGGCCGCCGTGCCGGGCGAGTGGGCGGTGAGCACGGAAAGCTATACGCTCTCCGTCGGCAAAAAGACGCCCGTCTTGTCCGATGTGACATTCACCATCTCAACAACCGACGTCTACAGCGGCGCGCCTCAGGGGATAGGCGCCGTGACGGCCAATATCGCGCCGCTCACAGGGTTCGGCACAATAACCGTAAAATACGACGGCGCCGAAACCGCGCCGACGAACGCGGGAACGTATACAGTCACGGCGGACATCGCGGCGGGCGCCAACTACTCGGCGGCGGTCTTAACGTTGGACGACTACACGATAGCAAAAATGCCGATAGACGGCTCGGTGATAGGCGGCATAGAGAGCAGCTATTTGTACACCGGCGCCGAGATCGCGCCGGAACCGACAGTTACGCTGTCAAGTTTTGCGCCTGTACGCGGCGACGACTATACCGTGTCGTTCGCCGATAACACCGGCGCCGGCGCCGCGACGGTCACGATAAGCGGCGCCGGCAATTTCAGCGGCGCGAAAACCGCAACGTTCACGATACGCCCGTTCGTAACAGGCGTGACGCGCGCGGCAGTCGCGGGCTCCGACGCGCCCGCGGGTGACGGCCATGCGAGCCATGAGAGCAATGAGAGCAAGGTCAAAGCGGACGTCACCGAGATCTCGGGCGGCTATGCGGTGACGGTGACTAAGAAATACGGCGAAACGCTGACGGTATACCTGTTGGACAACACGGCGGAAGCCGAGGACGGCGCACAGCCATACATCGGCTTGGTGTTCGAGCTTGACCCGGGCGGCGGATACAAGTACGACAACTACACGCTGACCGAAACCGACTTTGCGGAAGCCTCGCGGGCAGCCGACGATGACGACGCGGCGCGGACGAATCGCTTCGTGCTGTGGTACAAATACGGCGCGGACAAGACATTTACGCTGACGAAAAGCAACGGCACGCCGATCAACGTAACAGTCCGCTCCGAAGATGAACCCGCGCCAAAGTACGCGCTGAACATCATGGCGGGCTCCGGCGGCGCCCTCGGCGGCACGGCGGGCGGCGAATACGCTGTCGGCACAAGCGTTACCGTAACGGCAACGCCAAACAACGGATATAGGTTCAAAGACTGGACAATAAGCGGCGTTACGGTGAGCGACGAGGAAAAAAGCGAACCGACGCTCGCGTTCACAATGCCCGCGAACGCCGTAACGCTGACCGCGAATTTTCAGAGCACGGGCGGCGGTATTTATATCGATAACAGCAACGGAAATTCGCCGTCGCCCGGCGCCGGCAAACCGGCGGAGATCAAGGGCGTGTCGAGCGACGCGGGCAATCTTCCCGCCGAGCTGAAGGATATCACAGTTTCTGTGACGGAGGTCAAAGCTTCCTCGTTGCCGAGCGGCGTTCAGGAACTGATCAAAGCGGGCTCCGCGATGGCGGTAGATATATCCGCGACGAGCGGCAAGACAGCCGTAAACGACTTCAAAGGCGCCGCCGTAGCCGTGAGCGTACCGTTTAAGCTCGCGGACGGAAAGAAGCCGAGCGCGGTGGCGGCTTATCAGTTGGTAGGAGGCAAGTTGACTCTCGCAGCCGGCAGGTACGACGCGGAGCGCGGCAGGATGACGATCAAGGCGCGCGAAGCCGGGCAATATGTGATAAAAGTAAACGATGTAAAATATACCGTAACGGGCGGATGGTACGACGCGGACAGCTTCGACCTCGCGATGCAGCGCGGTCTGCTCGACAGCTACATCACGGACGGAAAGATCGACGCGGGCGCGGTAATCAGCCGCGAGGACTTCGTCGTCGCCGTGATGAAAAGCTTGGGTATAACGCCGCTGAAATCGTTCACGACGAAAAAATTCAACGACGTTTCCGGCGAGAACGCGGATTATCTCAATATGGCGAAAGAGCTCGGCGTCGTCGGAGGTACAAGCAGCGACGCCGCCAACCCGATGTTCGAGCCAAAGCGAGAGGCGACGCGCGGAGAGCAATTTCAGACTCTGTACAATCTGATAAACGCGAAGCTGGTGACGCTTCCGACGACCGAAACAGGCGCGGCGATAGACGACTTCGCCGACGCCGCAAGCGTCCCCGAGTGGCTGCGGCCCGCTTTGAGTCGTCTGCTCGCGCAGGGCATCGTTATGGGCGACGGCGCGAATCTTGGCATAAAAGACGTGTTCACACTGGGAGCGACGGCCGAGGTGCTCGGGCGACTGGTGTAAGGCGGGATCACAACGGCAAAAATCCCCTGCTCTCAATCTGGGAGCAGGGGATTTTTAATATTATAAACCGCGCTTTTCAAAAATCGATTTTCGCAGGCAGCCGCGGATCAATGTAGAAAAACCCGCGAAATGATGATATAATATAAGTCAATGCCGGCCACGGCTCACCGCGGCTTGCGATTATGGTCAAAAATAGGGGGGGATTAAAAATGAGACCGGCAAAATTAAAAATCACCGCGCTTTTTCTTGCGCTTATTATGGCGCTTGCATTGGCGGCTTGTACAAACGTAAACAACGATCCGGGCGATAACAAGAGCCCGCCGTCAACGTCGTCGGAAGAGTATGAAGAGAATAATTCCGAAGGATCTTCAACAAATATGCAAAACAACAATGAAATGCAAACCCCGGACAACAACGACGCGGTCAGCAGTACAGCTCCGGAGTCTGACCCGGAGGATACCGGTGACCCGGCGGACAAGGCGATGAGCACGCCTAAGCCCGTTGCAGTAGAAATTGTAAAGTTGGATTTTAACGAGAAAACCATGCACCGGAATGACAGCTTAACACTCGCCCCGACGATTTTGCCGGTCGACGCGACGGATAGATCGCTTACTTATAAAACAGACGATCAAAACGTAGTGACCGTTTCCGCCGACGGCAAAATTTACGCCGCCGGAGCGGGAACCGCGACTATAACGTGTACCGCTTCCAGCGGTGTTCAGACAATTTGTAAAATAACTGTAATAGTGCCGGTCACGAGTGTTGCCGTAAACACAGAACGTGACTTATATGAAGCCCGCGAATCATTTTCATATTCAGTAAAAATTTATCCGGAGGATGCGACGGATCGATCTTTTTCAATAACTGCAAACGGAGCTACGGCTGTAATGGACGGTTCGTTTATTACATGCGACACAAGCGGAGATGTCACCATTAGGGCTGTCGCTTCAAACGGCGTGATCGGAGAAAAAACCGTTAAAATTATTGATATAACGGAGTTTTCTAATGCCGTGCGCATAGAGTTTTATGAACTTGTCGATCGGCACAGAAGAGATAACGGCCTGCGAGAATTGGCTGAAAATGAAGAGCTACAGGTATATGCCGACATTCGGGCAGCGGAATTGATAGTACGATTTGGGCACACAAGACCCGACGGAAGCGCAGCGGGGAGCGGATGGTATGATTCGCAAAATTATATGGATACGCGATATGCCGAAAATGCGCATTGGTCATCAGGACATAGTTATGACCTCAATCCGCAAACCGCCGCCCTGCAAATATTCACAAACTGGAAAGAATCGGAGGGCCACAACCGGCATATGCTGTATGATTTTAACGAAAATATAACTATGGCGTTGGGGTTGTATTTTGAATTGGGCGAATATGGTACTTTTACAACAGGTGCTATCTGGGCGAGCGGGTACTAAAGCTCAGGAGCGGCGTCGACCATATCACACATTTTATACTATCGAACAATAAATCCGGCATCTCAGCGCAAACCTTTGTGCATTTTGCCATCTTGACGGAATCGACCGCAGTTGCTAATATTGTACTAATATTATTTCGCGTTAGCAATATTTTTTATGCGTATTCCCCGTATATCTTTTTATTAAAGGAGAACTGTATTATGTCAACCGTACACAACAAGCCCGTCAGCATTGACGGCAAAGTCTTCAAGCGCCGCGGCGCGTGGTTCGGGATCTACAATTTCGCGTTTCCCGGCACGGAGCCGGCGCTGTATCTCGGCACACTGCACGGGATGGCGGCGCTCGCGCCGGACAAAAACAGGCTCATCAACATCGCGGTCACATACAACGGCGAGAGCGTTCCGTACACGACCTCCGCGCGCCCGGCGGAGCTCACGCTGTCAACGCCTAACGGCGCCGTGCGCTTCACGTTCGCTGACACGGCGCAGATCATAGCGGAGGGCGACCCCGGGATGGGGCTGCTGTTCGAGAA